>CAMWQK010000074.1 GCA_947176445.1 uncultured Clostridia bacterium
ATTCTGCGCTCGTACGTAGAGCAGCTCAACAAGCGCGCCGTCAGCGGCACGGCGGCGGAGGGGCTCTCCGTCGGTGCGCTCCTTGCGCGCGCAAGGCAGTTCACCGAGGCGGCGGACTGGAAGAACGCAGGGGTTTGCTACGAAAAGGTTTTAGAGCGCGATGAAAAGTGCGCCGAGGCGTGGTGGGGACAGCTCCATCTCGAATTCAACGCGCGCAATACGGACGAATTACTCAAAGATATCGACTGGCAGACGGCGGAGAAGATCGAGGGCAGCTCGAACTTTATGCACGCACTCCGCTGTGCCGACGAGAAGTTCAAAGCGGAGATCGACGCGTTCTCTTCGCGGCTTCACGATCCCGCGCGTTGGTGGAATTTATTCCTCACCGAGATGGGGGCAGCCGACGAGGCGGAGATTTTAAGCGGGCTGGACAAGCACAGATTGCAGCGGGTGGAAGACAGTAAGAACTTCCACAATGCGGATAAGTACGCGGACGGCGATTTCAAGGCGCGTATTGAAGCGTTCAAACATGCGCTGTATTCGGCGGAGAGCTATTGGAAGCTGTTTTTGCAGGACTTCAATGCGGAGAGCGAAGAGGGGCTTCTCTCCCTGCTCGACGACGGGAAGTTCCGTCTCATCGAATCGAACGCATACTATCAGAAGGCGAACGCGCGCGCGGAAGGCGAACTTCGCGAGCGGATCGACCGTTTTAACGAAACCGTACATTCGGGCGAGTTCTGGTGGGGGGTATACCTTCGCGGAATGGGCGCGGAACACGAGCAGCAGCTGCTCGACAACTTCGACGTACAGCGCTATCAGGCTTTGAGCCAGAACGCCGCATATCAGAACGCAAAGGCATTTGCCGACGAGGCATTTTCGGAGCGCATCGCGGCGTATGAAAAGGCGTCGGAGGAGCGATACAACGCCTACCGCAAGGCGGCAACGGCGTGGGTCAAGCTCCTCAACGAATGTAATTGCAAGAGCGACGCCGACCTCAACGAACTCACCTACTTCGTAGACGAAAACGATCTCTATATCGAGGCGCTCGACTGGGCGAAGAAGTCGTGCGTGCAGGCGGTGATCGCGCGGTTCGAAAGCGTTGGAAGAGTGCAGAAAGAGGAAGTTCTGCACACGGGGATTCAGCGCAAGGCGCAGTCGCGCGAAATGCGCAAGTCGGGCAGGCAGAAGCTGTATTTGGCGCTCGTCTTCATCGCGCTGTATGCGGGGCTTGCCGCTCTCATGATCGTGTTCATGTGCCGCAAGACCGACTGGGGATTTCTCAAAGCCATTCCGGGGATTGAAAAAATCAGTTTCCGCTATGCCGATCTCACGGTGCTTCTTGCATTCTTCTCGGTGATCGTCGGCGGGGGACTCAGTCAGATCCTCTCTGCATCCCGCGGAAAATCGTGGCTGACGCAGCTGTTCGTTCTCTTATTCCAGATTCCTGCGTATTTCGGCGTGCTGGTGTTGCAGTATTTTTATACCCGCGTCGGCGTGAGCGGGATCACGACCTGGGCATATTGTGCGTTTATCGCGCTGTATATGCTCGTCATGCTCTATTCGCAGTGCGTCGGCGGGGCGAAGATGGGGCGGCTCAAGCTCTGCCTTCCCAACGCGCTCGTGATCGTATTCTATGCGGCGACGCTGCGCTTCTGCGACTTGGTGGCAGACGGCTGGATCCTTGCGGGGCTTGCCGTGGACTTTGCGGAAATCTTCTCCGCGATCGAGATCGCGCTCGTATGTATCACGGCAACGTGGATCATCTTCATCTACGGCGTGCCCGCGATTTACACGGTTTTAAGTTTCATCTTTATGCCCGTGTGCATGTTCGCCATCATCGAAATGGCGCTGCGGCAGAGCAAGATCTGGCTGGCGATCCTCACGATCATCGGAACGCTCGTTGTGCTCATCGCCCTTTCCTGGGGCGCAACCGTCATTCGCCGCAGGAGAAAAAAATCATATATCGATGAAAAATAAGGCGGTTCGCCTTATTTTTTTGTCAGGCACAAAAATCCGGAGCGAAGGAGTATGATATAGAACATGGAAGTTTATTCGATCGTCATCGTTGCCGTCTGTATCCTCGTCTTCTGTATCGCCTTCGTCTCTGCGTTTATCGATAATAAGACGGTCGTCTACGAGCCCTTCGCGCTCGGCGAGGGCGTGCGCAAAGTCCGCATCGCGCACCTCTCCGATCTGCACTTTCCCAAGCAGGCGGTGGATACGGAGCGGCTGCTTTACGAGCTGAAACAAAGAGAGATCGACTTCGTTGCGCTCACCGGCGATCTGATGGGGCGGCGCAGCGATATTTTCACCTGCGGCGCGCTCGAATTTGCGCGCGAGCTCACGGCGATCTGCCCCGTCTACTACGTGCGCGGCAATCATGAGACGGAGCACAGGCACGGCGATCTGTTTGTGGAAGAGCTGAAAAAGCTCGGCGTGCACGTCGTAGAGGGGAGCGCGGCGCTCTTTGAAAAGGAAGAGATAAAGATCGCCGTTGCGGGCGTCGGCGACGAGGCGGCGTTTTCGCCCGCACAGATCCCTGCGGAGTGGGCGGCGGATTATACGCTGCTGCTTGCGCACCATCCCGAAAGAAAGCGTTGGAAGGGGTACACGGACGGCGCGTCTTCGCCCGATCTGGTGCTCGCGGGGCACGCGCACGGCGGGCAGTTCCGCATGTTCGGTATGGGCGCGTTTGCGCCCGATCAGGGACTATTCCCGCGCGTTGCGGCGGGACGGCGCAGGATCGGCGATAAGACGGAGCTCATCGTCTCCCGCGGGATCGGACGGAGCGAGTTTCCGCTTCGCCTCAATAACCCGCCCCACGTCCCCATTATTGAGATTACGATATAAACATTGTAAAATCCAAAAAACGCCCCGCTGCGTATTCGCAGCGGGGCGCTCTTATTTTATCCGATTATTCGTCGCTGTTCATCAGATCGCAGACCTTGATGAGGAAGGAGGAGACGGGGAACGCCGCAAGCAGGATACATACGATGTAGAGCACCTGCGTGAAGGAGAATTCAACCGCATCCCAGTTATCGCACACGATGTTGCCGAGAATGGGAATGCACAGTACGACGATACAGATCGCTGCCGAGCCGGCATATACAAATCCGCGGAGCAGGTTGAACGGCTGCATGATGCGGAAGAGCATGACGAGTCCGCCGAAAGTGAGCGCCAGCAGAAGGAGCGGGCGGAAGTTCGTCTGGAAGCCGAGCTCTTCAGGAAGGAATGCTTGCCCGAGATAGATGGTCATGACGCACATGATCAGCGTCAGCGCGCCCGGTATCGATCGCGATAGCACGTATAGGATAAATTTTCCTTTGACGCGGCTCGTGTTCGGTTGCAGGGAGATGACCATCGAGGGCACTGCCGCAACGAACATTTCGAAGAGCAACATGTTGTTCGTCTTGAAGAAGTACGTCGTTCTGAGCGCACAGCAGATGATCGCAAGGAAGGTGGTGAACAGCGTCTTCATAATGTACAGCGAGGCGCTGCTCTTGATGTTGTTGATGACCCGTCGCCCTTCGAACACGACGTTGGGAAGGGAGAGGAAGTTGTTGTCCATGAGCACGAGGTGCGAGACGTTTCGCGCCGCCTCGCTTCCCGAGGCAACGGAGATCGCGCAGTCCGCTTCCTTCAAGGCGAGAATGTCGTTTACGCCGTCGCCCGTCATGGCAACGGTGTTGCCCTGCTTTTTCAGCGTCTTTACGAGGATCGCCTTTTGCTCGGGGGTAACGCGCCCGAATACGGTGTACTGTGTGGCGACGTTCTCCACTTCAAGATCGGTGAGCCCGTCGAGCGAGATAAATCTGCCCGCGTTCTTGACGCCGACGCGCCGTGCGACTTCCGCAACGGTGACGGGGTTATCGCCCGAGATGATCTTGATATCGACGTCGTTATCGCGGAACCACTTGATGGTGTCGACGGCGTCGCTTCTGATGTTGTCCGCAAGGGTGATGAGCGCGACGGGGCGCAGGAGCGAAGGGAGCCGATCTCCCGAGATCTGGCTGGGGGAGTAGGCGAGAATGAGCACGCGCAGTCCCATCTGCGCATATTGTTTTACAATGCGGTCGATTCTCGGCGGCATGGGACGGAGCACGAATTCGGGTGCGCCGAAGCAGAACGTTCCCGTTTCGCCGAAGGAGACGGCGGAGAGCTTGCGCTTGCTCGAGAAGGGAATGATCGCCGAGGGTTGAAGCGCGGACGAATGTCCGAAGCGGTTATAGAGGGCGATACTCGTCTGGTTGTTGTCGTCGAGTGCGGCGAGCATGCTACCCATGATATCGTCGAGGGTGTAGTCGGTGTAGTTGTTGAGGATCATGCAGTCGTTCACGGTCATTCTGCCGTCCGTGATCGTACCCGTCTTATCGAGGCAGAGCACGTTGACGCGTGCGAGCATTTCGAGTGAATACAGGTCCTGCACGAGGGTGTGCTTCTTTGCAAGCCGTCTCACACCCACCGCCATTGCGAGCGAGGTGAGGAGCAACAGTCCCGAAGGGATCATACCGATGATGATCGCGCCCGTGAGCTGGATTGCTTCGGAGATGCGCTCGTACTGCGTGCCGACGTGATCGGGGAGCGTGTGCAGGTTGGTGAAGAACATGGCTGCGCCGATGATGACGATGAGCACGCCGATCGCGCGAATAAACGTCTGAATGGAGTTCATGATCTCCGAGCGGGGACGCTTATACTTCTTCGCGCGGGAGGTGAGCTTGTTGAGGTAGGTCGCGCTGCCGACTTTGTCCGCACGCACGCGGCAGGAGCCGCTCGAAACGAACGAGCCCGCGTACAGCGTCTCGCCCTCCGCCTTCTTGATGGGCACGGATTCACCCGTGAGGAGGGATTCGTTGACTTCCACAAACCCGTCTGCGAGTTTACAGTCGGCGGGAACCTGTTGCCCCGCTTCGAGCAAAATGACGTCGTCGAGCACGATATCGTTGACGGGTATCTCCATTCGCTGCCCGTTCCGCATGACCTTGGTGTTCGTCGAGACGAGCACGGAGAGCCTGTCGATCTGTTTCTTCGCGAGGATTTCCTGTACGATACCGATCGTGAGGTTGGCGACGAAGATGCCCACGAACAGGAACTGCGAGATGGACGCCTGCGCATAGACGAGCGCGCCCGCCACGAGAATACACAGAAGGTTGAAGAACGTAAAGATATTTCCGAAGAAAATATTCTTATACGACTTACTGTACCGTTTATTGACGTCGTTAAAGAGGAACTGCCCGTAGCGGGTATCTACCTCTTCCTGCGAAAGTCCCTGTTCAAGGGGCGGCGTAAAGCGCTCCACCTCCGTCTCGGAGGGGATCTTCTTCGCTTTACGGAATTTTTTCATGAGCTTTTTCCGATCGTGCTTCGGATGTTCAGCCGTTGCGTTCGTGTCCAGCACGCGGGAGGAAAAGCTGGGCTTTACGTCCGCTTCCACCTGCTCCATGGGCTCGGCGGGAATTACCTCTTCGGGTGTGGAT
>CAMWQK010000075.1 GCA_947176445.1 uncultured Clostridia bacterium
GGGATGTAGGGCGCCGAATAGTCTTCGGTGGGACGATAGAGCTGATTGATACCGTAGCCGTAATCGCCGTAAGTCGTGCTCGAACTGAACCAGCCGCTCAGCGTATTCAGATATCCGCCGTCGGTATTGTTGAAATTCTCCACCGTGAGCGAATTCAGAGCGATACAGTCGGCAAATACGCCGTTGCCCATCGAGGTCACGTTTGCGGGAACGGTGTACGCCGTGAGCCGCTCGCAGCGCTGGAATGCGCCGTCGCCGATGCGCGTGAGAATGCCATCACTGTCGTTGATGGTGAGATTGCTTGCCGTAAGCTCATAGCAGTATGCAAACGCATAGTTGCCGATCTCCGCCTCGGAGATCTCGTGATATCTTACGTAGTCCATCTCCTCGTCCGTCCAGTCGTTGAGCGTAATCGTTACGTTCGTGAGGTTGGTGAGACCGCGGAACATATACGCGGGAATGGTGTGCGCGCTGCTGATTGTAACCGTCGTCACGTTGTTGAAGGACTCGTTATAGGACGAGCCGCTCGTGGGGATATTGCTGTCGAACCAGCTTGCGACGGGGCCGAGGGAGTAGTACTCCTGATCGTAGATGTAGCCGTTGTGCTTCTCCGTGAGAATGCCGTTCGCCTTGGCGACGTTCACCGTCGTAATGCCCGTGCAGCCGCTGAACGCCTTTTCGCCGACAGAGGTGATCGAGCCCGTGATGTTGACTGTTCTGAGTGCATAGCAGTTCTTGAATGCGTTCGAGCCGATCGTTTCGAGGTTTGCGGGATATGCCGCATCGCCCAGTTTGTAGCAGTTCTCGAATGCGTTGTTGTCGATCACTTCGAGTGCGGTGGGATAGTTGAACGTTCTCAAAGAGTTGCAGCCCTTGAACGCGTATGCGCCGATCTCTTCCGTTTCGTTCGGGAGCGTAACGGAGCTCAAATTAGCGCAGCCGTTGAAGGCGCTGTTGCCGACAATCTTGCTGATGCTTTCCGACTTGACCGTGCGGCTCTCGCGCTCGATGCCGTCCTCACCGTACACGAAGTAGGTGCCGGGCGTCAGATACGACTGAATGCTGAGGGTTTGCAGATAGTCGCAGCCGTAGAACAGCGAGTTGGGGATCTGGGTGACCGCCTTTACCGTAACGTTCATGTAGCGATCGGGAACGACGGTGGGCTCTTCATCGGGGTTGGTGGGAGAGACGGGCGTATCGCTCTCCTCGCGCGCGTCGATACCGTAGATGGACGTGAAAGAGCTTGCCGTCGGGGTCGTTGCGATCGTGTTCCCGATGAAGGGAATGTTGAGCGTGGTAAGATCGTAGCAGTTGTAGAACGCATGATTACCGACGTATGTAACCGAATCGGGCAGCGTCACGCTCGAGAGCTTGGTCTCCGTGAACGCGTTCGCACCGATGTAGCGGAGCTTCGAATACTTGCTGAGGTCGAGATTGCTGATCGCCGTCTCGGTGAACGCGCTCTGCTTAATGCTGCGGATCTCGTCGGAGAACGTCACATTCGTGAGCTCGTCGCAGTAAGCGAACGTGAACTCCTCGATGACCTTCTGCTTGGGAGAGAGTGCGACCGAGCGGAGCGACGAGCAGTAAGCGAATGCGCCCGTTCCGACGGTTGCGAACTTCTCGCCGATGGTGATGTCGGTAAGGCTCTCGCAGAACGCGAACGCGCCCTCGCCGATCTTGTTGTAATCCACGTATACGTTATCGGGCAGGGTGACCGACTGCAACGAGGTGCAGTATGCGAACGCAAACTCGTCGATATCGAAGGCGAGCGATTTTGCGCTCTTGCTCAGATCGAGCTTTTCCAGGGTGTCGCAGCCGTAGAACGCCTTCGCTCCGATCGAGGTGATGGAGATGGATTCGTCCTCGATCTTCACGTTCTCCTCGATGGTCTTGAGCGAAACCTCGGTGAGGTCGCCCACGTACTTGGTGAGCGCGAGATCGTCTGCCTTCCGTCCTTCCAGCATAACGTAGGAATTGTTATCCAAAAGGTATTTCACGGTGATGTCTTTTCCGGAATATTCCTTTTCGATCACGTTTCCGTCTTCGTCGATGGTGTACTTGACATCGTTACTGTCAATCACAACATCGCCCGGCTTGTAAGCCGTTTCTTCTTCGCCGCCGCACGCCGACAGCACTCCTGCCATGGCGCACGTAAGCGCAGTTCCCAAAAGAAGTGCAATAATGCGGCTCTTCTTTTTCTTCATAGTGATAGTTGACCTCCTTTTGCTTTTTTCAAAATATATCACTCAATATATACATTATAATACCTTGGATTTTCAATGTCAACAAATTGAGTGACGGGAATTGGCAATTTTTAGTAATTTTTTGAAAAACAAAAAACACTCACCGAAAGCGTTTTCGGTGAGTGTATGTGATGTGTATAAATTACTCGGTCAGATTCCAGTCTACGGGGGTCTTGCCGTGCGAAATCAGATACTCGTTCGTCTTGGAGAAGTGCCTGCATCCAAAGAAGCCGTTGTACGCAGAGAGCGGCGAGGGGTGCGCGCATTCCAAAATGAGGTGCTTTCTTCTGTCGATGAGCGGGACCTTCTTTCGTGCATTGCCGCCCCAGAGCAGGAACACGAGGTGTTCTTTCTGCTCGCTTAAAAGGGAGATGACGCTGTCGGTAAACCAGCTCCAACCGCAGTTTGCGTGCGAGTTCGCCTGATGCGCGCGCACGGTGAGCGCGGTGTTCATGAGGAGCACGCCTTCCTTTGCCCACTTGGTGAGGTTGCCCGATTTGGGCGGGTCAAAGCCGAGATCGCTCTTCAGCTCCTTAAACATATTGAGGAGCGAGGGCGGCGGCTCGATCCCGTCCTGCACGGAGAAGCACAGCCCGTGCGCCTGTCCCACGTTGTGGTAGGGATCCTGCCCGAGCAGGACCACCTTCACGTTTTCAAACGGCGTATACAAAAAGCAGTTGAAAATGTCGTACATATCGGGATACACGGTATAGTTCGCGTATTCCTGCTTTAAGAATTGCCGTATTTTCTGATACCGCTCGTCCGCAAACAGGTGTGCGAGCGGCTGCTTCCAATCATGTAAATCAATCATAAGTTTTCCAGAATGTTGAGGTAATTTTTCAGTTCGCGCTTTGCGTCGTTAAGGTCGTGTTCGAGGTAGTTGCCGCACTCTTCCCGCTTGCTGCCGGGGATCTCTTCCAGCGCGATCGCTTGGGGGATACATTTTTTTAAGAGCGCGAGCACTTCGTCATAGCTAAGGCGCAGGGTGAGCAGGTAAAACCCCGTGCGGCAGCCCATCGGTCCGAAGTAGACGATGTTCTCCTTTTCGGCGCTGTTGCGAAGAACGGTTGCAAGCAGGTGTTCGATCGTGTGCAGCGCCTTCGGAGAGACGTAGTCGCCCCCGTTCGGCTTTTTGAAGCGCAGATCGAAGGTCGTGATGCCGTTCTGATCGGTCTGCGCGTGCAGCCCGACGGGGAGCACGTCGTGATTTTTCTGAAAGGAAGGGATCTTATCCATCGATTTTCTCCAAAATTTCCTTCATGTGCGCCTTCAAGTTGAGGAGCGCGAGTTTGAGATTTTTCTTGAACTGTTCGGTCGTGCTGCCTGTGCCGTACACGTCGGAGATCGCCTTCACGGAGACGACGGGCACGCCCGCGTATTTGCACACCTGCGCGATCGCCGCCGCTTCCATCTCGCGGATATCGCAGCCGAGCGAGAGGAGCAGGTCGTGATCCGTTGCGCTGTCGTTGAAGCGGTCGCCCGAGCCGAGCGTGCGGCGGGGGAAGTCGAACGAATCGGGCACGGTGAGGTGCAAAAAGTTCTCCGTCTCGCCGTCGAGCGTGCCGATCGCGCCGCCGTTGAGCTGCACGAGGTCGAAGTCGTACTGTACCGCCTTGTCGATGGCGTATACGCCCGTGACTTCCGTATTCCCGTGCAAGCCCCCTGCAACGCCGAAGTTGAAGACGACGTCTGCGCCCTTCTGAATGACGGCGCATGCGCCTGCCGCGGCGTTGACTTTTCCTACGCCGCATACGACGAGGAGCACGTCCTTTCCGAATGCAGTACCAACGTATACGGGCTTTCCGTAGAGGGAAGAGATCGTCTCCACCTCCATCTGCGAGAGCAAAATCTCCGCCTCGCTGTCCATTGCAACCACTGCGCCGATCATATCCGTTTCCTCCGCATAAACTTATTTTCTCATATAGTATAACAGTTTTTTTGTTTCTTTGCAACTCTCCCGCATACTTTTTTGGCGGTTTGGAGATATATACACCATAAGGAGGATGTATGAATCCGTTTGAATTGAAACCGCAGAGAGCGGACAAATGTTTTACCGGTTGGAATAAGGTTCTCGTCAAGCCGTACGACAAGAACACGGTCGATCCCTATACGCGCCTTCGCGTCATCCTGATGTCGGGTACGGAGTTCGAGTCGGTGCGGCTCGGGCACGCGTTCACCCGTCACTGCCCGAACAACGACGTTCGCCGCAGACTTGCATATATGCGCAGAGGTGAACAGATCCAGCAAAAGCGCATTGCGGGGTTGAAGCCCGCGAACGAGAGTATTCTCGAACACACGATCGGCTACGAACAGCTCGCCGTCGATCTCACCGCAAACCTCGCACTGAGCGAGAAAAATTCCTATATCAAGCACCAGCTTGACTTTGCGTTGCTCGAAGATTTCGATCACTTGTATCGCTATTCCGATCTCATGGAGCTGGAGAAGGGCGGCGACCCCGCGCGTCTCGTGGGCGACTATACCGAGGTCATGCCCGGTCGTCCGACGGTTGCCGAATACCGTCACCCTTACGACGATGTGAACTTCTATATCAACGGCTATCTCAACAACCTCAAAACAAAGCTGAATATCAATATTATCACGGCGGCGGAACAGCAGACGATGAATTTCTATATGAACGTCGCCAACCTCTATCCCACGCCGCTCGGAAGAAAGCTGTATAACGAGATCGCGATGATCGAGGAGCAGCACGTCACGGGCTACGGCGGGCTCAAAGACCCGTGCATGACGTGGTTCGAATCCCTGCTCATGAACGAGTACACGGAGTGCTATCTGTACTACTCCTGCTATGAGGACGAGAAGGATGAACGCATCAAGGGCATCTGGGAAATGCACTTTAACGAAGAGGTCGCGCACCTGCACGAGGCGGCGGAGCTCCTCAAAACGTACGAGGGCAAGGTATGGCAGCAAGTCCTTCCCGAGGGCGGGGAGTTCCCCGAACTTCTCAAATTCCGCTCGCAGAAGGAGTACGTGCGCGAGATTTTGAAGAGCGTCCGTCTCACCGCCGTGGAGGAGGGCTGGGAGGAACTCGACAAGGTACCCGATTCCTTCCGTTACTTTGCCTATAACGCGAAGATCAACGGGAATCCTTCGAGCGTCGGAACGCACACGGTCATCGAGAAGGCAATCGCGGAGCGCGGGCAGGACTATCGCATTCAGGATAAGGA
>CAMWQK010000076.1 GCA_947176445.1 uncultured Clostridia bacterium
GTGCGCAATGGGTGCGAACCAGACGCAGCTCGTCAAGGCAATGAAGGAAGCCGAGGCTTACCACGGTCCCTCCATCATCATCTGCTATGCGCCTTGCATTAACCACGGTATCAACATGACGAAGTCGCAGTCCGAGCAGAAGAACGCAGTTGATTGCGGTTACTGGCACCTGTACCGTTACAATCCCACGCTTGCAGAGCAGGGCGAGAATCCCTTCACGCTCGACTCGAAGGATCCTACGGGCGACTATCAGGCATTCATCTTGGGTGAGACGCGCTACGCATCGCTCAAAAAGACACAGCCCGAGCTCGCGGACGAACTCTTCAAGAAGACGGAAGAGAGCTCCAAGCAGCGCCTTGCAGGCTACAAGAAGATGGCTGGCAAAGAATAATCTTTGTTAAAGTAAAAAATCGGCTGAGCAATCAGCCGATTTTTTTACCATTAAGAAGTTGTATTTCATTGAACTGTCAAACAAACGAAAACCCCGCTATATGCGGGGTTTTTCTTTTACTTAAATTTTACTCGACTCCTTCATTGAGCTTTGCGAGTAGCGCTTCGAGGTCCTCACCGTGAACGGCAACCGCCTCGGCAATCGTCTCGCCGTGCGCCATTGCGCAACCGATGCAGTGCATTCCCGTAGCGAGCAGGATCTCCGCCGCGTTGGGGTTGAGTTCGAGGCACTGGGAAATCAACGTATCCGCCGTGATTTTTTTAGCCATGATATTCTTTCTCCTTATGATTTATTACATTTTTATTTTACCACGTTCCGCGCGCAATTAAACGCGGGAAACGGGGCTATTTCACAAATTTACCGAATACCTCGGAAGTAGACGAGAAGTACGCAAACGTATCGGGATACTTTTTGATAATTCTCTGCAACTCGGCGATCTGACGCTTACGGATAATGCACACGAGCATACTTCTGCCCTCGTGCTTATACATGCCCTCTGCGGAAATCTTGGTAACGCCGTGGCGCAGTTTTTCCATAATCTCGCTTGCGAGCGCCTCGGGATCGTTGGTGACGATCTCGAACTTATACGCCGTCTTGAAGCCCTGTATGATGATATCGCACATCTTACTCGTTACAACGAGCGATACGAGCGCGAGCAATACCGGATCGAGCTTATCGGTAAATGTTCCGTTCTGATTATACACGAAGAACGAGGCAAAGACCACGATCGCGTCGAACGCCGAGGTGAGCATGCTCACGCTTAAATTGCGGAATTTCTTATTGATGACGAGGGCGATGATGGTCGTTCCGCCCGAAGTGCCGCAGCATTTGAGCATGATTGCAAGCGCGATTCCAAGGAAGATGCCGCCCGCCGTCGCGCCGAACAAGCCGTGAACGATCTTATCGATCCCCTCGCCGCCGCCGTATTGCAGAATCTCAATGTGCGGAATGAGCTTTACGCCCATGAGCACGCCGGACGATACGACGAACGACATCGTAGACACGACCGCTTCCTTCTTCCCCAAACAGAAGAAGGCAACGAAGAAGAGCGGCACGCTGATGATGAGCAGGAAGATACCGGCGTTCCAGCCCGTGATATATTCGAGGAGCACGGCAAGACCGTTCGTTCCGCCCGGCGCAAACTCGTTGGGCGTAACAAACATATAGATTGCAAACGCTCTGATAACACCCGAAATCAGCACGGGCAAAACGGAGGAGATAAACTCCGCATAAACCCTTCCCCAGATCTTCTTTGTGCGTTCTTTCATGACATTTTCCTTATCTTGTTATTGCACTTATATCATATCATGAAGTGATAAAAATTTCAACCCCTTTCCCGCAACATTTATATGAATTTTTTGCAGGAATATTACAAATATGCAAAAAGAGCGGTCGCTTTGCCGCTCTTTTTAATTACATGCTGTACGATTCAAGTTCGCGGATCCGCCGCGAGTCGATGGCGTAGATGAGGTTGACGAGCTCGTCGTCCCCAAAGGAATTGTTGCGCCCCTCTTCGTACTCCGCGTCTACCCGCTCCTTCATCTTGATAACGAGCGGATCGTTCTTGTCCACCTTGTGCTCGTCGGGCAGTTTATAGAAGTCGTTAATCCAGAACGCAATGCCCGCAAGCCCGCTCGTCTTGTTGACGGCGACACGGGCGGGACGGTTGAGGATCGCCGCCGTATCGAAGATGTTGTAAATTTCCTCGTCTTTGAGCATCCCGTCGGCGTGAATGCCCGCACGCGTCGAGTTGAACGCGCGCCCGACGAAGGGCGTCTTGGGCGGAATGTTGTAGTTGATCTCGCGTTCGAAGTAGTCGGCAATATCGGTAATGGCAGTGAGATCCATGCCGTCGGTCGTGCCGCGAATGGACGCGTATTCGATCGCCATCGCTTCGAGCGGACAATTTCCCGTCCGCTCTCCGATGCCGAGCAGGGAACAGTTGACGCCCGACGCGCCGTACAGCCAAGCCGCCGTCGCGTTGGAGACGACCTTGTAAAAGTCGTTGTGCCCGTGCCATTCGAGGAGCGCATGCGGCACACCCGCATAGTGATGAAGTCCGTACACGATCCCCTGCACGCTGCGCGGCAGCGATACGCCGGGGTAGGACACGCCGAAGCCCATCGTGTCGCACATGCGGATCTTGATGGGAATGCCGCTCTCCTTGGCAAGCTTCATCAGCTCGCTTGCAAAGGGCACGACGAAGCCGTAGAAGTCCGCCCGCGTGATATCCTCGAAGTGACAGCGGGGACGCACGCCGTGGGAGAGCGCGCTCTTGACGATCCCGAGATACTTATCGAGCGCCTGTTTGCGCGTTAAATTGAGCTTTTTGAAGATGTGATAGTCCGAACAGCTGACAAGAATACCCGTCTCCGCGACCCCCGCCTGCTTGACGAGTTCGAAATCTTTCTCGTTGGCGCGAATCCAGGTCGTGATCTCGGGGAACTTCAAGCCCGTGTCCTGACAGGCGCGAAGCGCGTCCTTATCCTTCTGAGAATAGATAAAGAACTCCGACTGCCGAACAAGCCCCTTCTCTCCGCCGAGACGGGACATAAGTTTATACAGATCGACGATCTGCTTCACCGTAAAGGGCGACGTGGACTGCTGCCCGTCGCGGAAGGTCGTATCGGTGATCCATATCTCGTCGGGCGTGTTCATGGGCACCTTGCGGTGATTGAACGCGATTTTCGGAATACTCTTATAGTCGAAGAGATCGCGGTACAGCTCGGGCTCCTCTACGTCCTGCAATTCGTAGTGGTAGATCGCGTCCTCAAGCTGGTTTGTCTTTTTGTTGAAAAAAATCATGTTGTGTCCTCATTCTTGCTGTGTCTCATGTATGATATCACAGTAGCAGACTTTTTGTCAAGCAAAGCCGCCCATAAACGGATATTTTTACGATACCGCGCCGAATTTTGCAAAAAATGTGATATTTTTATACAATTATGCAATTTATATTCAAAATGAATTTTGTCATTTTGAAAGAATATGAAAAATGCCACAAAAATTGTCCGACTTACTTTTTAATTCATAGGACACTCCCCTCCCCATAAGGGTTCAATGCCCAAAAAAGCAGGATAGGCTCTGCAATGCAGCTAAAATATAAACAGCGCAGTACATTTTGTACTGCGCTGTTTTCTATTATTCTAAAATTTACGAAAGTTTTTCGAGAAGTCTGAAATCGATCCCCTTCTCGCCGATCTTGATGATCTCGACCTTGACCGTGTCGCCGATTGCAAGCACGTCTTCCACGGAGTCAATGCGCTTATCGCTCATCTTGGAGATGTGGATCATACCGTCTTTGCCGGGAGCGAACTCAACGAACGCGCCGACCTTGGAGAGAATGCGAACAACGCTGCCGATGAACCGATCGCCCACCTCGGGATCGTGTACGATGCTCTCGATGATCGCCTTTGCACGAGCCGCGGAATCGGGATCGCCGTAGGACGCGATGCACACCGTGCCGTCGTCCTCGATGTCGATCTTCGTGCCCGTCTCGGCAATGATCGAGTTGATGACCTTGCCCTGCTTGCCGACGACGTCGCCGATCTTCTCGGGATTGATCTGGAAGGAGATAATTCTCGGAGCGTACTTCGAAAGCTCGGGAGCAACCTCGGGAACGCATTCAAGCATCTTGGAGAGAATGAACTGTCTGCCCTCGTTTGCCTGCTCGATCGCCGTGTGCATGATCTCTTCGGAAATGCCCTTGATCTTGATATCCATCTGGATCGCGGTGATACCCTTCGTGGTACCTGCGACCTTGAAGTCCATATCGCCGAGGAAGTCTTCGAGACCCTGAATATCCGTCATGACGCGGAACTCGCCCGTCTCCTGATTCTTGATAAGACCCATTGCAACGCCTGCAACGGGCGCCTTAATGGGCACGCCTGCGTCCATGAGCGCCATGGTCGAACCGCAGACGGAAGCCATCGAGGAAGAGCCGTTGGAGGAGAGAATGTCGTTTACGACACGGATCGCGTAAGGGAAATCCGTCTCCGAGGGAATGACGGGAATGAGCGCACGCTCTGCAAGCGCGCCGTGACCGATCTCGCGGCGACCGGGGCTTCTCAGCGCCTTCGCCTCGCCCGTGCAGTAGCCGGGGAAGTTGTACTGGTGCATATAGCGCTTCTGCGTCTCGTCGTCGAGGCCTTCGAGCTTCTGCGCCGCTGCAAGCATGTCGAGCGTGCAGGTCGTGAGCGTCTGCGTCTGACCTCTCGTGAAGATCGCGCTGCCGTGTACGCGGGGAAGTACGCTTCTCTCGCACCAGATGGGACGAACGTCCTTCAAACCTCTGCCGTCGGGGCGAATGCCCTTGTCGAAAATCTTCGCGCGAACCTTCTCCTTGGTAAGGTAGTAAATGCTGTCTTTGATTTCACGCTTGTTGTCGGGATAGATTTCGAGGAAGTGCTCGATGATCTCTTTCTCGACGTCTGCCTGACGCGCCTCGCGCTCCTGACGATCGAACGTCTCGATTGCCCAGTCGATCTTCTCGGATGCATATGCGCGCACTGCCTTGTCGAGCTCCTCGGGAATGTGATAGAGTTCGATCTCCTTCTTGGGCTTGCCGACTGCGGGGACGATCGTCTCCTCAATGAACTTGCAGATGCCCTTGATCTCGTTGTGTCCGTACATGATCGCACCGACCATCTCGTCGTTCGTGACCTCGTTCGCGCCCGCCTCGATCATGAGGATCGCGTCCTTCGTGCCCGCGAGGTTGAGATGAATGGTGCTCTTCTCGCGCTGCTCCGCATCGGGGTTGATGACGTAACTCCCGTCAACGAGACCGACGACGACCGAACCCGTGGGACCTGCCCAAGGGATATCGGAGATCGCGAGCGCGATGGACGAGCCGATCATGGCGAGGGGCTCGGGTGCAACGTCGGGCTCAACGGAGAGCGCCGTTGCGATGACGACAACGTCGTTGAACAGTCCCTTGGGG
>CAMWQK010000077.1 GCA_947176445.1 uncultured Clostridia bacterium
TAGCAATCCGAACAATATTTCGAGTTACGGCAACTACTGGACGGACTACTACGGCGACTATCAGGTCTGCGAGCACCCGACGACGGGCAACTACGTAGCGGTTACGTTCGAGTACGGCAACAGCATTCCTTCGGAAGTGGTGACGGCAACGGATGGCACGATCGAAGCTGCTCCCAAAGCGCCCGAACTTCCCGGCTACACGCTCGTCGGCTACTATGCAAGCAGATCGCTAAGCGGCACTCCCGTTTCCTTCCCCTTCTTCTCCACTTTCAGCACGACGCTGTATGCGAAGTGGGTGGAAAACAGTACGGCATACGTGGAATATCCCAATGCCGGCACGACGAACTTCAACGTTTCGGAGAATAAAGAGACGAACGGCGTAACCCTTTACGCAAACGGCAGCTCCAGCGCAAGCTACACCGTAAACGTATGGCAGGACTGCCAGGTGACGGGCGATCTGAATGTGTACTCCGCTAACGTCACACTCTCGATCGCGACACTCAAAGGCACGACGGCAAGCAGAACGATCAACGCTTACTCCTCCTCGAACTCCATCACATTCTCCTACAAGTTGAAGGCGGGCGAGAAGTTCACCGTTTCCTATTCTGCGTCCTACAGTTACGGCTCCGCTGATATCAGCTTCACCTTCAATACGCCCACCGCGATCACCGCACCCACGATTCCTGTGGGCGAAACCTTCGCACCCAACATCAGCCAGATCATCGGCAACGTGACGGGTTCGAGCATGACGGAAGAGCAGTTCGATCAGGCAATCGAGGAACTCTTCAGCGATGGACTTACCTCTTACAGAGGCGATGCGTTCTACTATGCGATGGGCTACAATCTCTCGGTCACCGCACAGTACTACTATAACGGAGACAAGTACTTCTACGTCACTTCCGATTCCGCGATGTTCGACGGCTATATGCCTATGTACATCACCGAAGAGCGCGGCACGCAGTACCTCTATTTTACCTATGACGGACAGCTGGTCAGATTCTCGTCCTATGAGCTCAGAGAGAACGGCATGGAAGAGCTTGCAGATCAGTTGAAGAATATCTGCGACGGCGTTGTGCCCGATTCCGGATTCAAAACGGAACTTCAGGGCGTTGACGTATCCTACGACGCCGCAACGGGTACCCGCTACGCCGTAATCGAAGGCAGAACGCAGGACAACTACGGCACGTGGCACAACGTTGCGACTGTGATCACCACGACCAACGTAAACGGCGAAATCCGTCTCTGCCTTGCTGTGTATATGGATGAAGAGCTTGCTACCGTCATCCGTTACACGGGCATCAACAGCTCGACGGTTGACCGCCCCAACAATTACCTCACTCCCGGCGATATGCAGTAAGGTAAGAAGTTAAAAACAAAAACCCCCGCGTTGCTTTCGCAACGCGGGGGTTATTTTATATCCCTGATTTATTCTTCGTTGAACGTGAGCTCCCCGTCGAACTCATCTACGACGATAGTCGCACCCGCGGAGACCTTGCCGAGCAGGATCTCCTCCGAGAGCTTATCCTCGACGAGCTTCTGCACAACGCGCTTCAAAGGACGTGCGCCGAACTCCTCACTGTAGCCCTTATTGACGAGCAGCGTCAGTGCACGCTGGCTGAGTCTGATCTTGATATCGCGGTCGGCAAGGCGGCGTTTGAGCCCCTCTACGATCTTATCGCAGATGCGCGCCGCATCGCTCTTCGTGAGCTTGTGGAAGATGATCACGTCGTCGAGGCGGTTCAAAAATTCGGGTTTGAACTGCTCTTTGAGCGCGTCGTTGATGTTCTCCTTCATCTCCTCGTACTTGCTCTCTTCATCGTCCGAGCGGAAGCCGAGCGTCGCCACTTCCTTTACCTCGTGCGCGCCGACATTTGAAGTCATGATGAGCACAGTGTTCTTGAAGCTGATCACCCGCCCCTTGCTGTCCGTCAGTCGCCCGTCGTCGAGAATTTGCAGAAGGATATTGAACACGTCGGGGTGCGCCTTCTCGATCTCGTCAAAGAGGACGACGGAGTAGGGCTTGCGCCGAATGCGCTCCGTGAGCTGTCCGCTCTGATCGTCGTACCCGACGTATCCGGGAGGCGCTCCGATGAGCTTGCTCACCGAGTACTTTTCCATGTATTCGGACATATCCAGACGCACCATCAGCCGCTCGTCGCCGAACAGGCTCTCCGCAAGCGCCTTGGAAAGGTCGGTCTTACCGACGCCTGTCGGTCCGACGAAGATGAACGAGCCGATGGGCTTGTTCGGTTCTTTCAGCCCCGCGCGCGCCCTTCTGATCGCCTTCGAAACGGCGGCGACCGCCTCATCCTGTCCGACAATGCGCCGATGCAGTTCCTCTTCGAGGTGCAACAGCCGTTCGCTCTCCGCCTCGGTGAGTTTCAATACGGGCACGCCCGTTCTGCCGCTCACGATCTCCGCGATCTGCTCCATGCCGATGGAGAGGTGCGTCGAAGTGCGCTTGCTCTCCCACTCTTCACGGAGCGAGGTCACCTTTTCCGTGAGCGTATTCATCTCCTTGGTGATCTCTGCGGCGCGGACGTAATCCTTGCGCAGCGCGACGCGGTCGCGCTCGGTCGAGAGCCGCCCCAGCCGCTCCTCCATCTCGTGCAGTCCGCTCGGACCGTTGTAGGAATTCAGCCGTTCGCGGCTCGCCGCTTCGTCGATGAGGTCGATCGCCTTATCGGGCAGGAAGCGGTCGGTGATATACCGATCGGAAAGTTTTGCCGCCGCCTCGATCGCCTCGTCGGTGATGACGACGTTGTGGTGCGCCTCGTACTTATCCTTCAAGCCGCGAAGAATGACGATCGTATCTTCCACGGACGGCTGATCGACGAGGACGGGCGTAAATCTGCGCTCCAACGCGCTGTCCTTTTCTATGTATTTGCGGTACTCTTCGAGGGTGGTCGCGCCCACCGTCTGCAACTCGCCGCGCGCGAGCATGGGTTTTAAGATATTCGAAGCATCCATCGTGCTCTCGCTCGACGCGCCCGCGCCGACGATCATGTGGATCTCGTCGATGAACAGAATGATGTTCTTATTGCGGACGATCGTCTCCATCACGTTTTTCAGACGCTCCTCGAACTCGCCGCGGTAGCGCGTACCCGCAAGCAGTCCCGTAAGGTCGAGCGAGAATACGATCTTATCGCGCAGAAGCTCGGGGACTTCGCCGCCGACGATCGCCTGCGCAAGCCCCTCTACGACGGCGCTCTTACCAACGCCCGGCTCGCCGATGAGCACGGGATTGTTCTTGGAGCGGCGGGATAAAATCTGAATGACCTTCTCGATCTCCGCATGTCGTCCGATGACGGGATCGAGCTTGCCTTCCCGCGCGCGCTGCGTGAGGTTGAGCCCGTATTGCAGGAGCGATTCGTCGAGCGGGTAATCCTTCCCCTCGCGGGTGCGCTCCATGCGGTCGAACGTCGCGTTGATCTTCTTGGCGGGCGTGGGTGCGGAATAGGAAGACATCGCGGGCGCTTCGTCCTCGCGGGCAGGACCGATCATCTGCTCGGTATTGCGAATGAGCTCGTCGATATCCACGCCCTGCGCCCGTAAAAATTTGACTGCCCAGCTATCCTCAAAAAGGAGAACTGCAAGCAGCATGTGCTCGGTGCCGACGACGGGCTTCATGCCGCCCCCCGCGATCGCATACTCCATCGCCACGTTGAACATGCGCTTGGTGCGCGGGGTGAAACCGCGCGTGCTGGCGTCGTGCAGAATGGAATTTTTGAACGCGCCGAGATAGCCCGCGCCGTTGACGCCCGCGGAGATGAGCAGCTGCCCCGCAGCGCAGTCGTCCACGCAGAGCATGCCGTATACGATGTGCTCGCTCCCGATGTACTTGGTGTTGTATTCCTCCGCCAGCTTTTCGGCGAGCTTGATCACCCGTACCAGGTGATCGGAACAACTATTCAAAAAATCCACTTTAATTGCCTCCCGTATAGTGTTCACTGCGCAGTTGCAGTGCGTTGCGTTCCTTGGTTGTGAGAAGATCCATGCCTCTGAGCGCCTTCCCCACGTACTCCGCGCGGTAGATGTCCTGCTCCGCAGCAGCGAGCGGCGCGCCGTTGAGGCGGTTGATATTTGCAGGGCGCATATCGACGATGAGATCGTCGAGCGATGCATAGTCGCCCCCTAAAATGCCGAGGGCAACGCCCAGCTTGACGTCTGACATTCTCAGCATAAATTCCTTTAAGTCAATGCGCATGCAGCTCGTGAGAATGCCGTAGGCGCGCAAAATGCGATCCGTGAGCGCGATTTCCTCTTCGGCGAGCATGCGCGCACGCTCGCGCTGTTCGAACTCTACGATCGTCTTTACCATCTGTTCGACGACATCTAAGATTTCGTCCTCCGAGATACCGAGCGTCACTTCGTTGCTGATCTGATAGAGCTCGCCCTCCGTGCCGCTCCCCTCGCCGAACGCACCGCGGACGACGAGCCCTTTGCGGGTGAGCTCGGGCGTGATTCTGCGCATGAGATTGCGCCGCGTGAGCGCGGGCAGAAAGAGCATGGCGGACGCCCTCAGCCCCGTTCCGAGGTTGGTGGGACACGCGGTGAGATATCCCAGCGATTCATCATACGCGAACGGAATACATTCGGAGATAATATCGTCGATCCCGACGACGCGCTCGTACACTGCCCTTAAATCGAAGCCGCGCATAAAGTACTGTTCGCGGATATGATCCTCTTCGTTGATCATGACGGAGATACTCTCGTCGCGCGAGACGAGCGCGGCGGAGATAGGACGGTGATTGATGAGGTCCTGACTGATGAGGTTGCGCTCCTTCAGAAACTCCGCCTTTTCGTCCGAAATGGCGTTCATGTAGTAGAGATCGAGCATCTCCGTATGGCTCAGCCCCGCCGCCACCAGCTTGACGATCTCCCGCGCCGCACTCACGTTTTTCAGGCGGTTGGGGAAGGGATAGTCGGCGAAATTGCGTGCGAGGCGGATACGCGTGGAGACGACGACCGATTTATAGAGCTCGCTCTGCTTCGCCATCACAGTTTCTCCCCGCTGTATATCTTCTTATTGATGCGCTTCAAGCACACCGTGTAGTAGTCCGCGGCGGCGTAGTCGCCCTCGCGGATCGCCTTTTCGAGGGCGCTCTTCAACTCTTCCTGCTCGCGGATGAGCGCGTACTTTTCCGCCGCCTCGCCCTTTGGACGCGCGCCCGCGTGCTCCGTCTTGCCCTGCACGAAGCGCACCGTGGGGAGCAGCTCGTCTCGGAATTCCGTGTAGCAATAGGCACAGCCGACGAGCCCCGTACGGTGGAAGTCCTCAAACGTCGCGCCGCACTCGGGGCACACTCTCCCCTTCTTACCGCGCGTTGCGCCCGCAAAAGAGGTGAAGA
>CAMWQK010000078.1 GCA_947176445.1 uncultured Clostridia bacterium
ATGCCCGATCACGCCGTTACTTTCACGGCTTTATGGGGAGACTATCCCGAGGGCTATGTGAAGGATGAAAACGTGACCGTCGGCGCATGGGCAGAGGGCGTGAAGACCGTCAACTATGAAATTTTCAAGGGCGAGTTCGTGCGGTTCGAGCTTTCGTTCAGCGGAAAGAACAGCGGAAAGGACCAAGGTATCATCGGTCAGGCGTTTGCGAACAGTGATTACAATAAAGGCGGTACGTTCTTGCAGTTCCGCCCCGACTTCGCAATCGACCGTTCAAATTGGAGCTGGACCGAGGATAACACCGGCTTCACTGTCACCGATACGAACTGGGACGAAGCGACCTATTCGAGCGTCTCGGAGGGCGACCTCAAAATCACCTTCGCGATCAGTGAAAGCGGCGTGTTCTCCTACACGGTCGTATTTACTTCGGAGAGCTACTCGTTCACGCGCGAGTTTGTCGCGGAAAAGACGATGAACAGCGCTCTCGCATATATCGGCTACGTCGGCTGCGCGCCGAGCGAAGCTACGGTCATTCATCCTGAATGGACTGCGCCCGCCGATCCCGAAGTGCCCGATGGGTACAGACTGGAGAAGAACGTCTACGTCGGCATTTGGGACGATGCGGTAGACACCGAGGGCTACGAGATCGTAAAGGGGCAGCAGGTACAGTTTGTAAGCTACTTCAACGGCAAGAGCACTGCGGGCAGCGAATGGCAGGGCGTCGTCGGACAGGTCTTTGCCAACGGCAACGAGAGCAATACGGGCACGTTCTACTATTTCCGTCCCGACTTCGCGATCAAGCGCAATAATTGGAGCTGGAACCAGGGCAGCGATCTTCTTCCCGTTGAAAGCGACGACTGGAACACGAATTCGTATATCGCAGTCAGCAGGGGCACGGTCGCCATCACGGTTGCACTCAGCGAGGAGGGTATACTCACCTATAAGGTCGAGTTCACTTCGGAAAACTACTCTTATACAAAGACGTACACCGCGAGAGAAGTGATGAACAGCGCGCTCGTGTACTTCGGCTCGGACGGCGTTGCGGCGAGACCCGCCTCGGTCGTCCTCGTCAGAACGACGCAGGTCACGCTCGACTATGACTACGACATCGATGATGACGTCACGTTCGTCAAGAACGGCAACACCTATACGTTCGGCGACAATCCTTACCGCACGGGATATCTGTTCCTCGGCTGGCAGTTAAACGGCGAGGGCGAATACTACAAGAACGGCGATACCTATACCGTCGGCGCGGACGACGTCACGTTTATTGCGGCGTGGGTAGAGAATGCCATTATCACGATCGACAGAGACGGCGGAACGGGCAACGCTTACAGACCCAAATCCACTTACAATGCGGAGACGGGGAAATTCGATATCGAAGGACTTCCTTCCTATTCGCAGCCTTCCAAGGAAGGTTATGCGTTCAAGGGCTGGGAAGTCATCATCGGCGACGTCACCACCACAGTGGGCGACGTGAACGGTGTGTTCTCCGTCAATCCCGGTACGACGGTCGTATTCAAGGCCATTTGGGGCGCGCCTCTTACCGTAACGTACGACCGCGGCGAGTCCGAGGGCACGCCTTACGGCGGATCGAGCAAGCTCCCGACGGTGCGCGATCAGGCAGAGGGCGGCGTGTTTACGCTTGCAAAGGCGCTCGAATGGGACGGTCATATCTTCCTCGGCTGGAGCGACGGCACGGCGACGTACGACGCAGAGGCGAAGTATACGATGCCCGATCATGCAATCACCCTCACGGCGGTTTGGGAAAAATTGCCGCACTATTCCGTCACATTCCTTCCCGGTAGCTGCGATGGAGTGGAATATGCGGGACAGGGGCTCATCGATGAGCGCGACGATATGTATGAGGGCGCGGTGTTCCCGCTCGCAAGAGAGATCAAGTGGGACGGCTATACCTTCCTCGGCTGGAACGACGGCGAGAATACGTACCCCGCAATTTACAGATACACGATGCCCGCTCATGCGGTCGTATTTACGGCGGTCTGGGAGAAGGTTCCCACCCCCGGCGTCACCTATCTGCCCGGCACGACCGACGAGGTCCTCAATATGCCGACGGACACCACGTATTATGCTGGACAGAAGCTGAGAACGATCCCCATGCGCTTCGGCTACACCTTCATGGGCTGGAGCGACGGTACGACCGTCTGCCGTCCCGGTGAAGTTCCGAACTGGGAAGAGGGCGTTACCGTAACGGCGCAGTGGGAAGCGGTAGAGGATACGCGGCTCATCGTTCTCACCGGTATGTGGGAGTTTTTTGACGGTGAGGATATGATTTACTTCCCGTTCAGCGGTATGGAAGCCGCTTGGGACGCATTTGATGCGTTTGGCTCATATATTGCCGGTACGTTTGAGGTAACGCAAATTACCGATACGCAAATCAAGTTTACGATGCTTCTCACCCGTGGTTCCACAGGTACGACCAGATATAGCGGCACCTACTATTATAGCAGTGATGTCATTCAGTTGACATATGGGTTCGGTGTAAAAACGCTTACCAGATCGACGGAAAAGCCTACGGCGATCTCCTATGCGCTCGGCGAGAGCGACGGTACGGCTTATGCAGGTACGAGCACGTGTCCCAACGGTACGGCAGGGGCGGCGGGCACAGCGATCACGCTTCCCGAAGCGCCCGTATGGGATGGCTACACCTTCCTCGGTTGGAGCGACGGCGAGCAGACTTACAGCGCAGGCGCAGAGTACACGCTGCCCGAAGAAAACGTAACCTTGACGGCGACGTGGGAAGTGTCCGCCTGATCGCCCGCTTTACAGGGAATGGCTTTTCATAAACAGATCCCGCCTCTTTGCGAGGCGGGATCTTGTAAAAAGGGGGAAACATGATCAAGTTCTATGAAAAAGAGGGGATGCTGTATTTTAAGCGCGAGGGGGAGCAGGTGCGTCTCTCCGCTTGCGGAAGGAACAGCATTCGGTTTCAGTCGTCACCGAACGGCGAAATCATCGAGCAGAATTTTACGCTCGCTCCAAAAAAAATGCGCGCGGAAATCACGATTGAAAGTACCTCCGCAAGCCTTCGAAACGGTGAGATGCGCGCCGTGCTCTATGAAAACGGAAGAGTGGAATTCTATTTCAAGGATAAAAGAATTTTGCGCGAGAAGAGCGAGCTCACGTTCGATATGGGCATTCGCAATTACCGCAATATCACAAGCGGACTGTGGAAGGCGCGCGTCACGTTCGAGGCGAACGAGAATGAGCATTTTTACGGTTTGGGGCACGAGGCGACGGACTGCTTTGACTTGAAGGGCAGCGTCTATGATCTGCGTCACGTCAATGCCAAATGCACCGTGCCGTATGTCTATTCGTCGCTCGGCTATGGCTTTCTTTGGAATTTGCCCTCGACGGGGGTGTGTGAACTTGCCTGCAACAGAACGCGCTTTACAAGCGACTGCACGCGGCAGCTTGACTACGTCGTTATAGGGGGAAGTCCGAAAGAGGCGTGTGAAACTCTTGCCGATCTGACGGGGCACGCGCCGCGCATTCCCGATTGGGCGCTGGGGTTTTGGCAGAGCAGACTGCGCTACGAGACACAGGAACAGGCGCTTGAAGTTGCGCGAAAGTACAAGAAATACGGGATTCCGCTCTCCGTGCTCGTCATCGATTACTTCCACTGGACGGAGCAGGGCGACTATCGGTTCGACCCGAAGTACTGGAAAAATCCCAAAGAGATGGCGGACGAGCTCCACGATATGGGCGTGAAACTCATGGTGTCCGTATGGCCGACCGTCAATGAGAAGAGCGAGAATTACAGGGAAATGCTCGAGAGCGATATGCTCATACGCACGAAGTCGGGTAGTAACCGCGTATTTGATTTTTACGGGCCGCAGGCGGAAATCGATCCTACCAATCCACGCACGCGGGAATTTGTTTGGGGAAAGCTGAAAGAGAACTATCTCGAAAACGGTGTAGACGCCTTTTGGTTTGACGAGGCGGAGCCCGAAATCCACCCCGAGCACTTCGACAATCTTATTCTGCACGCGGGAAACGGCGACGAGGTGGGGCTTCTCTATCCCTATTATTATGCGCAGCTCGTGTACGACGGTATGAAGAAGCTCGGCAGAGAGGATATCGTCACGCTGACGCGCTGTGCGTATACGGGCGCGCAGAAGTTCGGTGCGCTCGTGTGGTCGGGGGATATTCCTTCCACATTTGAAAGCCTGAGAATGCAAGTGAAGTCGGGGCTGAACATGAGCTTGTGCGGTATCGTGTGGTGGACGACGGATATCGGCGGCTTCTACGGCGGCGATCCGAAGTCGGAATACTTCCGCGAACTCATTGTGCGGTGGTTTCAATACGGCGTCTTTTGTCCCGTTCTGAGGCTGCATGGTAGTCGGGACGGGCACGATCGAACGCGCGACATCATCGAGCCGACGGGCGGGGAAAACGAGATATGGAGCTTCGGTGAAGATAATTTTGCAACGCTGAAAGAGTTGATTTTCTTGCGCGACCGATTGAAACCGTACCTTAGAAAGCACATGGATATCGCATCGGAAACGGGCTGTCCCGTGATGCGTCCGCTCTTCTTCGAGTATCCCGACGACGAGGTGTGCTATACACTTGGCGAGGAGTACTCGTTCGGCGACGATATCATCTTTGCACCGGTCACCGAGCAGGGCGCAACGGAGAAGCGGGTGTACCTGCCCGCAGGGGAGTGGGTGCTGACGAAGGACAAGGAAGTTTACGAGGGCAAGCAGTGGTACACCGTTCCCGTAAAGCTCAACGAATTTATCGCCTTCGTGAAGAAGGGGAAAGAAGTACTATCTGTATTTTAAGAAACAACGAAAAAAGGTGCGAAAAATCGCGCCTTTTTTGTTTGGTAGGGTAGAGGTAGATTTTCTTCGGCTTCGCCTCGAAAGCGTCGCCCCTGCGGGGCTCGCACGAACCACACGGTGGTTCGTTAGACACCTCCCCCACATACACAATAAGACCTTGACAAAAGTCAAGGTCTTATTGTGGTGGGCAGAGGTGGATTCGAACCACCGAAGTCGAAGACGTCAGATTTACAGTCTGATCCCTTTGGCCGCTCGGGAATCTGCCCGTGTATCAAGTTGTAAAAAAGTGGAGCCGGTGATCGGAATCGAACCAACAACCTGCTGATTACAAATCAGCTGCTCTGCCGATTGAGCTACACCGGCAAGGTGGTGCCTTGGGGCGGAATCGAACCACCGACAGACG
>CAMWQK010000079.1 GCA_947176445.1 uncultured Clostridia bacterium
CATCGAATACCCCGCTCCCCGTGCGGGTGAGTTTCGTCATATACGCAAGCGTTCCGAGGGAAGCCGCAATATCCCGCGCAAGCGAGCGGATGTACGTTCCCCCGCCGCAGACGATATCAAATTCAAATTCGTTCACGCCCGTCTGCCCGATAAGGTCGAGCGAAATAATTTCCACTTTTTTGGGCGGCAGCTTCACCGTCTTTCCCGCGCGCGCAAGGTCGTAACTGCGCTTGCCGTTGACGCTCTTCGCACTGTATGCGGGCGGCACCTGATCGATTGTGCCGATAAATCCCCCAAGCACGCACCGTATTTCCTCTTCGGAGGGAACGCGCCCTTCGCCTATCGGTTGACTTTCGCGATCGAGCGTCTCCGTCGTCTTGCCGAACACAAAGCGCGCCGTGTACCGCTTTCTCTTTTTTAAGAAGTATTCAAACAGCCGCGTCGCCCTGCCCACGCCGACGGGAAGCACCCCCTCGGCGAGCGGATCGAGCGTGCCCATGTGCCCGCACGGCGTATGCGTTAAACGCTTCATGCGGTTGACGAGCGCAGTCGAGGAGATGCCCTCTTGTTTGAAAAGGTTGAAAAAACCTGTCATAATCACCCCAGATGCTGCAATACGGCGTAAGACAGCCGATCGAGCACCTCTTCGAGCGCGCCGAACAGCATACAGCCGGACGCGAGAACGTGCCCGCCGCCGCCGAACGTCCGCGCCACTTCGTTGACGTTGACTCTGCCCTTGGAGCGCAGAGAGACTTTATATTGCTCCTTTTTGACTTCCAGAAGGCACACGCTCACCTCGGCGGTGTCGACGTTGAGTCCGAAATCGACAATGCCGTCCGTCGCGTCCGAATCGAGCGCATAGCGTGAGAGCGTCTCCTGCGGGACGATTGCAACGACCAGCCGATTATCGTGCAGATAGCGAAGGCGGGAGACCGTCTCGGCATACAGCTCCGCGCGCGGCTTGGTGCGCGTGCGGAAGAGCGCGTAGCCGAGCGTGTTCACGTCCGCGCCCGCATCGGCGAGCTTTGCCGCAATGCGGAAGCAATCCCCTTTCACGTCGCTGTGGGTGAAGTTGCCCGAGTCCGTAATGAGCCCCGCCATGAGCTCGCATGCGAGCTCCTTATCGAGCGGAACGCCTAAAAGCTCGATGAGCTCCGTCATATTCTCGCAGTTCGCCGAGCGCTCGCGCACGAAATTATACTTTGCATAGCGGGTGTTGGAGATATGGTGATCGACGTTGACGGTGATCTTTTTCCGCGCGCCCGCGTTGTAGACGCTTTCGAGAAGCCCCAAACGGGACGGGTCGCTCGAATCGACGCAGATATACATCTGCGCGTCGAAAGAAGGCGCACGGCGGATATTTTGCGTCGCTTTGAGGCAGGCGAACGTCTCGGGAATTTTTCCCTCGCTTAACACCTCGTTTTTAATTCCTAAATACGAAAGAGCGCGGGAAAGCGCAAGTGCGCTGCCGACGGTATCCCCGTCCGGCCGCATATGCGTAAAAATCACCGCGCTCTCAGCCGTCTTGATGACGGCAGCAATTTCATGAAGCGTATTCACTTATTTTCTTCGTCCTTGTGAAGTTTTGCAAACAGTTCGTCCATCTTCGAACCGTATTCCATACTGCTGTCGGGTAAAAACGTGAGCGTAGGCACGGTGCGCATGCGCATCACCTTGCTCAGCTCGTGCCGCAAAAACGCGGCGTTTGCCCGCACGATCTCGAAGGATCTCTTGCTCTCCTCCTGCGTCGTCGCATACACGGAAAGATAGATCTTCGCCGTCTTGAGGTCAGGCGCAACGTCCGTCTCGGTCACCGAAACAATGCCCTTTAAGTCGGGCTCGCGGTTTTTCAGCTCCCCCGCAATGAGCGCGGAGATCTCTCTTTGGTATTCGCTGTTGACGCGCATCGAACGGTTGGATTTCATACGGGCTTAATCTCCTCGATGAGATAGCACTCGATGAAGTCGCCGATCTGGATCTCGTTGAAGTTCTCGATCGCACAGCCGCACTCGAAGCCGAACGCGACTTCCTTCACGTCGTCCTTAAAGCGTTTAAGCTGTTTGACGTTGCCCTCGACGATCATCACGTCCTCGCGGTAAATTCTCAGCTTGCCGCCGCGGACGAGCTTGCCTTCCGTTACGTAGCAGCCCGCGACCGTGCCCACGCCCGTGATGTTGAACGTCTGGCGCACTTCCGCCTTGCCCATGTAGATTTCCTGATACTTGGGCGAGAGCATACCCTTGAGCGCCGCCTCGATATCGTCGAGAAGCTCGTAGATGATGCGGTACGAGCGAACGTCCACCTTGCTGCGCTCTGCGAGCGTCTTTGCCTTGCTGTCCGGACGGACGTTGAAGCCGATGACGATCGCCTTTGCGCTGTCCGCGAGAACGATATCGCTCTCGTTGATCGCGCCCGCCGCCGCGTGAATGACTTTGACCTTGACTTCCTCGCCTCCGAGCTTTTCGAGCGAGCTCTTGACTGCCTCCACGGAGCCCTGTACGTCACCCTTGACGATGAGTTTGAGCTCCTTCATCTTGCCCTCGGAGACCTGTGCAAACACGTCGTCGAGGCTCATGCTACGCGAAGGTTCGCGGATCATCGACTCGCGCTCGCGGTTCTTGCGCTCTTCCTGTACCTGCTTCATGAGCGACTGCTCGACCGCAAAAATGGTATCGCCCGCATTCGGAACGTCTTCGAGGCCGAGCACGGAGACCGCCATAGAGGGACCTGCCTCTTTGACGGTTTTCCCCGTATCGTCGGTCATCGCACGGACGCGCCCCATCGTCGTTCCCGAGATGAGATTGTCGCCCGTTCTCAGCGTACCGTTCTGAATGAGCACGCTCGCAACGGGGCCCTTTCCCTTGTCGAGCTTCGCCTCAATGATGATACCGCGCGCCTTGCGATCGGGATTGGCTCTTAACTCGCGCATCTCTGCGACGAGATAGATATCTTCGAGGAGCGCGTCGATCCCTTCGCCCGTCTTTGCGGAGAGCGGAACGCAGATGGTGTCTCCGCCCCATTCCTCGGGCACGAGCCCGTACTCCGCAAGGCGATTGCGCACCTTGTCGGGATCGGCATGCGGTTTATCCATTTTATTGATCGCGACGATGACGGGCACTTCCGCATCCTTCGCGTGGTTGATTGCTTCGATCGTCTGCGGCATGATGCCGTCGTCCGCCGCCACGACGAGTACGACGATATCCGTCACCTTCGCACCGCGCGCACGCATGGCGGTGAACGCCGCGTGACCGGGGGTATCGATGAACGTAATGCGCTTTCCGTCGCCGAACGTGACGGTGTATGCACCGATGCTCTGCGTAATGCCGCCCGCCTCGCCGCTCGCAACGTTCGTCTCGCGGATCTTATCGAGGAGGGAGGTCTTGCCGTGGTCGACGTGTCCCATGACGGTAACGACGGGCGCGCGCGTGATGGTGTTCTCCACTTCGTCGCCGCCGTGCTGCTCGATGAGCGCCTCTTCCGCCGTCTTTTCGGGCTTGTATTCGAGATCGATCCCGAGCTCGAGCGCGATAAACGCCGCGTTGTCGTAGTCGACGGACTCGTTCACCGTCTTGGTGACGCCCTCGCGGAACAGCCGCTTTACGATCTCCACCGCACTGATCCCGAGCTTTTCGGAGAGCACCTTGATGGGGATATCCTTGCTTGTCACAACTGCGTGATCGATCTTGATGGTCTGCGTCTCCTTCTTGGCGCCCTTCTTATTAAAGCGCGCCTTGCGGTAGCCGCTCTTATCCTCGTCGAAGTCGTCGATATCCGCACCCTGCTGACGCTGCAACGCGCGCTTGGATACGGGACGCTTCTCCACGTATGTCTTATCGAATTTCTTTGCGGGTGCAAACTCCCGTCTCTTTTCGGGAACGGGCGACGCTACGGGCGCAGCGGGACGCATTCCGGGACGCACGCCCATCGGACGCGCTCCCATGCCCTGCCCCTGCGGACGGTTTGCGTTGTAGGTAGGACGCGCTCCCATGCCCTGCCCCTGCGGGCGGTTTGCATTGTAAGTGGGACGAGCGCCCATGCCCTGTCCCTGCGGACGGGTCGCGTTATAGGAAGGACGCGCCCCCGCGCCCTGACCCTGAGGACGGTCGGTGGGACGGAAGATAGGACGGTTCTCGCGAGACTGCTCCTTTGTCTCCGCGCTCGGTGCAGAAGTCGGCTCCTGCTTTTGCTCGGACGGAGCGGGCTCGGGCGTAGGTTCGACTTCGACGGGCGCGGACTTTGCAGCCTCGGCTTTTGCCGCCTGCTCCGCCTCTAAAATGCGCGCCTCCTCTTCGAGCCGTTTCGCGTTCTGCGCGGCTTCCATTTCGGAGAGCCGTTTTAAGAGCGACGCTACTTTCGCCTCGCTTGTCAGGATCGCCTTTTGCAGCGCCCCGATCTGATCCTTTCCGAGAAATCCCCCGAGCTCCTCGATATTTTTATAGGGTTTGTTCTGTTTCTCAGCCATAACTTTTACAGTTCCTCCGTGCGTCGCCGTGTTCCGCGGCAACCGCCCTTACATTTCTTTATACATTTATAGTTCCGCCGCAGCGATAATTGCCTTTGCGAGCGATTCATCTCTGACCGCTGCCAGCTTGCAGCCGCCTCTTTGCACGAACGCTCCGAGCTCTTCAAAATAGATGAGCGGGCAGGCAAACCGCCGTTGCAGCTTTTCGATTTCCTTTTTGGAGTTCGGCGCGACGTCCTTGTCCGCCGCGAGAAGGTAAACGCCCTTTTTGAGCGTTCCCGCCGCGAACACGCCCGTCGTGAGCTTGCCGCTTCTGATTGCAAATCCGAAGTACGTTCTGATTTTATCGCTTTGCAAGGAACTCCTCCTCGATCGCGTCATAGATCTCCATACTCACGTCTGCAGAGAACGCCTTGTTGAGGAGACGGTACTTTTTCAGCTTACGGATACATTCGGCGCTGTTGCAGATGTATGCGCCGCGCCCCGCGAGCTTGCCTGAAAAATCCAGCCGTATCTCGCCTTCCGCATTCTTGACGATGCGCAGCATCTCCTGCTTGGGCTTCCCCTCGCGGCAGGCAATGCACATTCTGAGCGGAATTTTTTTCTGCCTCAGCATTTACTCCTCCGTGGCTGTCTGTTCGCCCTCTTCGGCTACGTCGAGATTCATCTTTGCGGCGGCGGATTCGCTCCGCACGTCGATCTTCCAGCCCGTCAGCCGCGCCGCAAGCCGCGCGTTCTGCC
>CAMWQK010000080.1 GCA_947176445.1 uncultured Clostridia bacterium
TCATCGATCTGGCACTCGCCATCGTTGCCGCTTTCCTCATCCTGAATGCTCTCGCCTGATCGAAAAGCATGGAAAAACAGCTTGAAAACAGAATGCACGAGCTTGCCGAGCGAGCTTTCTCTTCGGGCAAGTTCGTGTTCAGCGACTTTTTAAGCGAGGGCGAGTGCGCACAATTAAATGCCGAGATCGGAAAATTTTCCTATGCCGCGCCTCTGCTCTTCGGAGGTGTGGAAGGTTGCGTTCGGAATATCGTCCGCTTTGGTAACGCGTCTTACGGCAACGAATTCCCCATTGCCACTTTGCAAATCTCCCCGAAGAACAAAAAATTTTCGGAAGAACTCTCCCATCGCGATATCTTGGGCGCGACGCTCTCGCTCGGGCTCGAGCGCAATCTCATCGGCGATATTATCGTGAAGGGCAACGACGCCTTTCTCTTCTGTAATAAACGCATTGCGCCCTTTCTCTTAGAAAACCTGACGCGCATTCGCCACACTGACGTTGTGTGCTCATTCAGCGCGCAACCCGTCAACACCGAGCAAACGAGAAAGACGGAGCGATACTTCGCCTCCTCTCTTCGGCGGGACTGCGTCATCGCCGCCGTGTTCCACCTCTCGCGAACGGACGTGAAGGAAGCGTTCGAGCATGAGCTCGTCACCCTCAACGGCATGCCGTGCGACAGTCCTGCGGGCGAGATGAAAGCGGGAGATAGTGTTGCTCTACGCGGAAAAGGCAAGTTCTATTTCATCTCCTCCGAGCTCACCGCAAAAGGACGGGAACATTTCACGATCGAACGCCCGATTTGAGGAAAATCACCTGTTTATGTCTGACATAATACTTGATAAATCTATAAAAACGCAATTTTATAAGAAAAAACCCGCTTTTTAAGCGGGTTTTTTTGATCAGTAATTATATACGTATGAGGCGGCAACGAAGTATAAAATCAAAAAGACGATGACGGTTACGCCGAAGCAAATATGACTTGCTATCGCAATTTTCTCGCTATCCCGCACGATTATGTGCCATACCGAGAGCGCCATACACGCCGCCAAAGCAACAACCGTGACCCATGGGAAGAACGTACTCCCCTCGCGCTTCATGCGTGTGTAGATACTAAAATAGTAATCGAAGCGGTGCGTAATCGTTTCGCCGTTCTCATCGATCCCCGGAAGCACCGCGCCCTCGTGAAATATCTTGATGAAGATCAAAGAGATGAGCAGTGCGATCACAGCGATTTTTATCGCCTCTATGATGAGGGTTACTTTACTTCTCATTGTTTCGCCTTGGCGCGCGCTTTTGCCCGAAGCTCGCCGTCGAGAATTTGCTTGCGAACGCGCACATTGAGCGGCGTGATTTCGAGCAGTTCGTCATCGCCGATATATTCGAGCGCCTCTTCGAGGCTCATCTTCTTGGGCGGAATGAGACGAAGCGCATCGTCCGACGACGAGGAGCGGGTATTCGTCAAGTGCTTGGTCTTGCAGACGTTGACGTTGATATCCCCTTCCTTGGGCGAAACGCCGACGACCATGCCCTCATAGACGGGCGTACCCGCACCGATAAAGAGAAGTCCTCTGCCCTGCGCATTGAAGAGTCCGTAGGTGACCGCCTCGCCCGTTTCAAACGCGACGAGCGAACCCGTGACCTTGCGCGTGATCTCGCCCTTATATGGCTGATACTCGAAGAACACCGAGCTCATAACGCCCTCGCCCTTCGTGTCCGTCAAAAACTCGCTCTTATAGCCGAACAGTCCGCGCGCGGGCACGAGAAATTCGAGGCGCATGCGCGAGCCGATCGCGCTCATGTGCAGAAGCTCGCCCTTGCGCTCGCCCATGCTCTGGAACACGGGTCCGGTGCTGTTCTCGGGAACGTCTACAATCAGCCGCTCCACAGGCTCGTACTTCTCGCCGTCGATCTCCTTATAGAGCACCTTCGGCGAACTCACCTGAAACTCGTAGCCCTCGCGGCGCATCGTCTCGATGAGAATGGAGAGGTGCATCTCCCCTCTGCCGCTTACGCGGAAGGAATCCGCCGAATCGGTATCCTCTACGCGCAGAGACACGTCGCGCAACAGTTCGCGGTACAACCGCTCGCGAAGGTGGCGGGTCGTTACGAACTTACCCTCTTTCCCCGCGAAGGGAGAATCGTTGACGGAGAAGATCATCTCCACCGTCGGATCGGAAATCTTTACGAAGGGAACGGGCTCGACGCACGTAGAGGCGCAGACCGTATCCCCGATGTTGATCTTTTCAAGTCCTGCAAAGCAGACGATATCGCCCGCCTTTGCCTCTTCGCAGGGAGCACGGTTCAAGCCCTCGATCTCGTATAAGCCCGCGAGTTTTCCGCGCACGTTGACGTCTTTATGGTTATAGTTGCACACGGTGACGTCGGCATTCTGCTTCGCCGTGCCGCGCTCGATCCTGCCGATCCCGATCCTGCCCACGTATTCGTTGTAATCGATGGACGAGACGAGAATCTGAAGCTCGCCATTATCGTCCACTTCAAGCGGCGGAAAATGATCGAGAATCGTCTGGAAGAGCGGCTTTAAGTCGCTCCCCTGCTCGTTCTGGTCGAGCGACGACGTGCCGTCTCTGCCCGAACAGAACACGAACGGGCTTTCGAGCTGCTCGTCGGATGCGTTCAGATCCATGAGGAGCTCCAAAACCTCGTCGATGACCTCGGAGACGCGTGCGTCCGGACGGTCGATCTTATTGACGACAATGATGAGTTTGTGCCCCATTTCAAGCGCTTTCTGTGTGACGAAGCGCGTCTGCGGCATGGGTCCCTCCGCCGCGTCGACGAGAATGAGCACGCCCGATACCATTTTGAGTACGCGCTCCACCTCGCCCGAAAAGTCTGCGTGTCCCGGCGTATCGACGACGTTGATCTTCACGCCGTTGTAGTGAAGGGACGTATTTTTTGCGAGAATGGTAATTCCTCGCTCCTTTTCGAGTGCGCCCGAATCCATGACGCGCTCCTCTACCACCTGATTTTCGCGGAAAGTGCCGCCCTGCTTCAACATCTGGTCGACGAGGGTCGTCTTACCGTGGTCGACGTGGGCGATAATTGCAATGTTTCTTAAATCTTCTCTGATCATAGTAACCTCTTAAAACTCACCCGATTATTGTAATACTTTTCGGGAAATTTTACAACAAAAAAAGACGGCTCGCGCAAAAAAACAGCCGTCTTTTTCTCGATTATCCGATAAATTCTTTCACGTTCTTGTTGCGATAGGTGCAAAACGTGATGGTATACCCGTTATCTTCCTGCGGCGCGCTCTCATAGGCGAGCTCGAAATCCCCGTCCTCGTCGAGATTGGGCACAAACACCTCCGCTCCGCCGACGGCGTCCACCTTCGTCACAAGCACCTCGGTACAGTAGGGAATGAGCGTTTTATATACGCTCGCCCCGCCGATGACGAACACGTCGTCTTCGGGATACGCCTTGACCGCTTCAAACAGCTCGTTTAAGTTATGCACGGTGATCACGTCCTCTTCGACGTCCTCGGGCGAGAGCACGATATTGACGCGGTTTTTCAGCGGCTTACCGTTCGGGAAAGAGCGCAGCGTATTCAAACCCATCACGACGGTCTTCTCCTTCGTCGTCTCGCGGAAAAACTTCATGTCTGCGGGGAGGGAGAACATCAGATCGTTCTTCTTACCGATCCCCCACTCCCTGTCCGTGTGAAAAATTGCCTTCATAATCTCTCCTCAGATTGCGACGGGAATTTTCTCGTCGAGCGTGCTGTATTCGTAGTTTTCCAGTTTGAAGCTGTCTACCGTGAAGTCGTAGAAGTTCTTGATCGAAGGATCGACAATGAGCTTGGGCGCTTTCTTAGGCTCGTTTTTGAGCACTTTCTCCACGATGGGAATGTGCCGATCGTAGAGATGCGCGTCCGCAATGACGTGCACAAGCTCGCCCGCTTTCAGCCCCGAGACCTGCGCGAACATGATGAGGAGCACCGCGTACTGCACGACGTTCCAGTTATTCGCCGTGAGCATGTCGTTGGAGCGTTGGTTCAAAATTCCGTTGAGCGTATCGCCCGAGACGTTGAACGTCATCGAATAGGCGCAAGGGTACAGGTGCATCTCGTGCAAGTCCTGAAAATTATATAAATTCGTCATGATACGGCGGGAGGCGGGATTGTTCTTCAAGTCGAACAGAACTCTGTCCACCTGATCGAATTCCCCCTCTTTATACTTGGATTTCTGCGCGAGCTGATAGCCGTACGCCTTGCCGATCGAGCCCGTCTCGTCCGCCCAGCTATCCCAGATATGCGAATTTAAGTCGTGAATGTTGTTGCTCTTCTTCTGCCAGATCCAGAGAATTTCGTCCACACACGACTTGAACGCACAGCGGCGAATGGTCTGAATGGGAAACTCCTCCTGCAAGTTGTAGCGGTTGACAATGCCGAACTTCTTTACCGTATGCGCGGGCGCGCCGTCCTCCCAGTGCGGGCGAACAGTCATGTTCGTATCCCAAACACCGTGATTGATAATTTCTTCACAGTTCGCCTTGAAAATCTCGTCTGCTCTGCTCATATGTTCTCCTTATAATTCGCTCGTAATTCTCTTTCTCGTTTCGCTTTCGCCGAGGATCTGCAGGATCGTCCAAAGATCGGGCGTGTTCGCTCTGCCGCACACGGCAATGCGGAGCACCTCCGCAACGTCGGCAACGCTCCCCTTATAAGCATCGGGATTTGCCTTGTAGTCCTTCATCTCCGCCGCGAAGCCGAGCCCCGCCGCCACTTCCTTGACCTTCGCAAACCACACCTGCGCGTCGTCCGCATAGTTGTAGGAAGCAAGGAAGGCTTTGAGAATGTTCTTTTTATCCGCTTCGCTCACGCGGTACTCGTCGATCTGCTCCGTCTTACGGAAAAAGTATCCAAGGAGCGACATTGCCTGACTTGCCGTCGTGAAGTCCTTTCTGCGCTTCTTGCCCGCCGTGCCCATGCACAGGTTGAGCACGCGCAGAAGATACTCTTCGTTCCTGAAATATCCCTTCTGCTCGTCCGTGCCGTACTCGGTTGCCCACTCCTTCAAAAAGG
>CAMWQK010000081.1 GCA_947176445.1 uncultured Clostridia bacterium
CTCTGGGGATCTTCCTCATCGTGTGGTTCTGCGGCGCGAGCTATCCCGAGTACGAAAAGATCTCGCGCTCGGAGACGGAAATCCCCGGGCTTGACGAGGGGATCTCCCCGCAGGGCGTGTGCCCGCTCCCCGAAAACGAGGGCGGTTATACCCTCGCCATGAGCGGTTACATGGTGAAGGGCGGAGCATCGCGCGTGTATCTCTTCGGCGGGGAAACGAATAAGTACATCACGCTCGAAAAGGACGGCAAGGCGCTCACGACGCACTTCGGCGGCATCACCTGCTCGGGCAATTATCTGCTCGTCGCGAGCGGAAAACAGATGGTGCGCATTCCGCTCTCGGCGGCGCTGAATGCGAAAGACGGCGACAGCGTGGCGATCACCGACAGCTTTTCGACGGACATCAACAACGCCTATTGCTATTACTACGGGGACAAGCTGTACGTGGGCGAGTTCTACCGCGAGAGCAACTATAAGACGCAGGAGAGCCATCACATCACGAAGGACGGCGAGACGAATTATGCCTTCATCTATGAGTACGATGCGGACGAGAGCGCGGCGGGCGGGGTCGTGAGCACGACTCCCGCAAAGGCGATCTCCGTGCGCGGACTTGTTCAGGGCGTTGCCGTCTGTGAGGACGGGATCGTGCTCTCTACCTCCTACGGGCTTGCAGATTCGCATATCTACGTATATGAGAATATTTTAGGCGGCGAGACGGAAGACAGGGCGAGCGTGGGCGATGCGGAAGTGCCGCTCTACCGCCTCGACAGTACGAACCTCAAAAAAGATCTCACTGCGCCCTGCATGAGCGAGGAGATCTGTATCGCAGACGGCAAACTGTATATTTTATACGAGTCGGCTTGCAACAAGTATAAATACTTCGTGCGGGTGCGCACGTATTACGTAGACGTCATTTCGTTGGAGGAGCTCTTATAAATCGGCTATGAAAAAAATTCTCATGATCGCAACGGGCGGCACGATCGCCTCCAAGAACAGCGGCGCGGGGCTTGCGCCCGCAATCAGCTCCGAGGAGCTTCTGTCCTGCGTGCCCGAACTCAAAGAGAAATGCGCGATCGAGACGGTGCAGCCCTTTAATCTCGACAGCACCAACCTGTACGCGCCGCACTGGCTCGAACTTGTGCGCATTATCGAGGAAAACTACGAAAAATACGACGGATTCGTCATCACGCACGGAACGGATACGATGGCATACACGGCGGCGGCGCTCTCCTATCTCATTCAGAATCTGGGTAAGCCCGTGGTGCTCACGGGCTCGCAGAAGTCGGCGTATCTTCGCGATACCGACGCGCGTAAGAACTTATACGACGCATTCTGCTACTGCGCAGACGGCGGCGCGGCGGGTGTGCACGTCGTGTTCGACGGGAAGGTGATCCTCGGCACGCGCGCCAAAAAGACGCGTACGCAGAGCTTTAACGCCTTTTCGAGCGTGGATTTTCCCGAGGTCGCGATCGTGCGCGACGGAGAGCCGCTCTACTATATCAAGGACGAAAAGCCGACGGGCGCGCCCAAGTTCTATCGTGCGCTCGACGATAAAGTATTTGTCTTGAAGATGATCCCCGGCATGCGTGCGGAGATTTTGGACTATCTCGGAGAGTATTACGACGGGATCGTCATCGAGTCCTTCGGAGCGGGCGGACTTCCGAACTACGAGAACGACGCGTTCTATTCGGGCATGAAGAAGCTGCTCGAAAAGGGCAAGACGGTGGTGCTCACCACGCAGGTGGAGCGCGAGGGGAGCACGCTCGATAAGTACGAGGTGGGGCGGCGACTGCATGAATGCGGGAATGTGCTGGAAGCGCGGTGCATGACGCTCGAAGCGACGGTCGTCAAGCTCATGTGGATTTTGGCGCAGACCAAATCCGTGGGCGAGGTGGAAAAGTTATTCTACCAGCCCATCAACCGCGATATCTTCTGAATAGAAAAAAGGACGGGAAGTTTCCCGTCCTTTTTGTTTGATCGTTTATCTTTTTCCGAAGATGCTTGTGCCGAGCCGGATCATGTTCGCCCCGCGCGAGACGCACAACTTCCAGTCGCCGCTCATGCCCATGGAGAGGTAAGAGATATTGCTGTCCTCGGCGCGCGCCTTGTCGTATAACTCCCGCATACCGTCGGCAAGGGGAATTAAAATGCGCTCGTCGTCCGTAAAGGGGAGCATCGCCATGAACCCGCGGACGCGCAGCCCCGCCGTGTCTTTGAGCCGCGAATAGACCGCATAGCCCTCTTCGAGCGGATAGCCGCCCTTCGTCTCCTCATTTCCGACGTTGATCTGAATGAGGATATCCGAAATAATCCCCGCCCGACGTGATCGCTCTGCAAGTTCTCGGGCGAGCTCGTCACGGTCGATCGAGTGATAGAGGTGCGCCTTTCCGATGAGGTACTTGACTTTGTTCGTCTGCAAATGCCCGATGAAGTGCCTGTTTGCGCCCGTGAAGAGGTCGTATTTATCGCGGAATTCCTGCACCCTGTTTTCGCCCACGTCGGTAATTCCCGCGTCGACGGCGCGTTGGATCTCTTCCGCCGTGCGCGTCTTGGTCGCGGCAACGAGGGTGATTTTTTCGCCCCTGCCGTTGCCCGCTTCGAGCTGTTTCAAAAGGTCTTTTACGTTCTCTTCGATCATAATTTTAGCGAGATTTTTTGCTCTTCTTTTTCTTTTCTTCCGTCTTGCCGAATACGACGACGTCGTTATGATCGAGGAAGTGCGCATAGGTGAGGGAGGCGACCGCCTCCTGATAGAAATCGTCCTGCAGGAACACGCGCTTGCCCGAAATGTTCAGCACGTCGGCAACGGTGCACACGGCGGAGCCGAGGAAGTCCTGTTTCAGCTCCTTTTCCTGCTGTGCGCTGAGACCGTAGTAGAGGTGGCGTTTGAGTGCGGAGATATCCGTATCGCGGTAAAATTCGACGTAGAAGTCCTTCTTTACGACGCTCGGCTTCTTCGCATGCTTGAGCTCGCCGAAGTAGACGATGTAGATATTCTCGGGCTCGTCGCTCGCAAGGAGCGCCTGTCCGACCTGCTGTGCGAGTTTTTCCGCCGCCCGCACGCGCCGATGGGTACGGATATACATAAAGAGGAAAAATCCGAGGTAGACGCCCGCTGCGCCGATTGCCGCAAAGATGAGGGGCACGTTGTCGAGCGCGATCGCAAGTACCGCCAGCAGAATGATAATGGCGAGTAACCCGAAGAATACGGCGTAATATACAATGCCGTGGCTGCGCTCTCTCTTTGCCTGTCTTTCTTTTTTGCTCATAATCTGTTCCTTGATTGTTTTTAAGCGATGAAAAGTTCGCTCAGAGCCGTATCTGATGCTGTATAATTATACCATACGTTCGGGTATGCTGTCAAATAAAACGTGCGAAGAAAAACGTTTGACAAGACTTTCGTAATGTGGTAAAATTGCCGTTGTATTTCGACTGGAGGTGGCGCGTACATGAAACTCAAGGTCAGACGCAAGATGAGCGTATGGCGCTATCTGGCGCTCGGATATCTCCTTGTAATTTTTGTGGGGAGCATTCTTCTCGTGTTGCCGTTCGCCACGCGGGACGGGCACTCGACTTCCTATATCGACGCGCTCTTCACCTCCGCTTCCGCGACCTGCGTGACAGGACTTGCGGTTTACGATACGGGCATATATTGGAGTTTCTTCGGACAAATCGTGATACTCCTGCTCGTGCAAGTGGGGGGACTTGGGTTTACCACGTTCGTCACTACATTGTTCATGATGGTTCGCCGCGGCGTGCTCGGGCTCTCCGAAAAGCGCGCGGTCATGCAGTCCTACGGCGGCAAGATGACGGGCGTCGGCAAGCTCGTCATTCGTATCGTCGTCGGCACGTTTACGCTCGAACTGATCGGCGCGTGCTTCCTCTCCATCCGCTTTATTCAGGATTACGGCGCAAAGTGGGGGATCTACTATGCGGTATTTCACGCAGTGTCCGCATTCTGTAACGCGGGATTTGATCTCTTCGGAAACAGGGGCTTCTTTTCGCTCACAAACTACGCGGGCGATCCCATCGTATCGCTCACCATTCCCTTGCTCGTCATCGTCGGGGGCTTGGGCTTCTGCGTCTGGGGCGATATCTTCGACTGTAAGTTCCGCTGGAAAAAATATCAATTCTACACGAAATTAATTCTCGTTGTAAACTCTATCGTGCTGTTTGGCTCCATGTTTCTGTTCTTGGGCTTCGAATGGAACGCGAGTTTTTCGGAATTCGGCGTCGGCAAAAAAATTCTCTGCGCGTTTTTTGATGCGTCCACATCGCGTACGGCAGGCTTTTGTACGACCGATTTAACGCAGCTTTCGAACAGCGGGTATCTCTTAACGCTCATTCTCATGTTTATCGGCGGGTGCTCGGGTTCTACGGCGGGCGGTATCAAAATCAGCACCTTTGCAATCATCGTCATCGGTATGTTCGCAACGCTCCGCGGCAAGCGCGATATCAACATCGGCAAGCGCAGGATCGATCATTCCCTGCTCGCGCAGGCGCTTGCAATTTTTATGGCGTATCTGAATATTCTGCTCATCGGTACCATGCTTGTCTGCGCGTTTGAGCCGGACATCGATTTTCAGGTGCTCTTCTTTGAAGTTGTGTCCGCGACCGGTACGGTGGGACTGAGCCTCGGCTGTACGCCCCTGCTCGGCGTAGCGTCTAAGATACTTATCATACTGCTCATGTATATGGGGCGGGTGGGCGTCTTAACGCTCGCGTTCGCGCTCCGCAAAAAGCGCACAGAAGGACAGGTTCGCCGTCCGCTTGTGGAGACGCTGTATATCGGGTAAAACTCACGGCATTTGTTGTGAACAACAAATGCACGTGAAGAAAGTGTTGATTATAAGTCAGAGAAAAAGGAGATAAAAATAAATGGTTTCGGTATTACTCATCGGTATGGGAAAGTTCGGGCGCACGCTCGGAGAAAAGCTGCTCGCCATGGGCGACGAGGTCATGATCGTCGATAAGGACGAGGACAAGATCAATGCGCTCGCTTCCAAGTATACCAACGCGCTCATCACCAAC
>CAMWQK010000082.1 GCA_947176445.1 uncultured Clostridia bacterium
TCGTAGACGAGCATATTCGCGATCGCTTCGGGCGTCCCTTCGGCAAGTTTCAGAATCGGCATGCCGCTCTCGTCCGTCTCCCACGTGCCTGTAAGCTCCGCTTTCTTAACGTTGAACTCGTAGACCGCATCCGACTTGTCGTTCGTGTCGCTCCACTTGTAGTTCCCGTTGATGCGCACGATCACCTTGTAACTGCCCGCATTGCGCTGTTTGAAGTATCCGATGTCTACTTCCGTCTCGCTCCCGCTTGCGTCCACCGCATACAGCTTCACGCGGTTTCTGTCTACGAGATCCTGCAAGCCCTGCGGCGTGAAGTCAAACTCCGTTCCCGCAAAGACCTCTTCCTTCTTCCCGTCCTCCGTCGTCGTTCCCGTGAACGTCGGGCGCGTGATCGCCGTCGCAGGAAGCGCGCTCGGATCGTCGCCAACCGTAAAGCTCTTCTCTTCGTCTACGCCGTCCGCATAGACGATCTCGATATTGTTCTCGTTCCCTGCCGTGGGTTTGAGTCTCTGCTTGAACGTCTCGTTCCAGCGCGTGTTCCAGCTCGTGCCCTCTACGATCTCGCCCTTCGAGTCCTTGATTTCGTTCTCGATGAGCCCCATCGGCGGCTGATTTTCACTCACGCCGTTGTTATAGACGGGTTTCCAGGGCTCGGTCTGATTGCCCTCTTCGCCTTCCCAGTCGCTCACCGTCACTACGAGCTTATTGATGGTGATCGTCACCACCTGCGCGCTCGTCCGCTGCGAGCCGTTCACCAGCCACTTCACGTTCTCCCCCGTAGGGTCTTTGAGCGTCAAAGTGATCCGATATACGCCCGCGTTTACAATGCTGTGCACGTCGCTCGGGTTGAGCACGACCGGCTCGTTATTCTCGTCCATCGTGATGAAGCCCGTCGCGCCGATCTCGAAGTACAGCCCGAGGTCTTCCCCTCTCAAACCCGCAAGCTCGAGCAGGTCATACGGCTCGCCCGAGAAGACTGCCGTGTTATTGTTCTGCGGACCTTCGATCTCGCGCACAGCGATCTTCCAGCCTTGTTCCGATTTCAGTTCCGAATCGGGATCGGGCATCGACACGAGCTTGAAGTTCGAGCTCAGCTGCGTCTCGTCCAGCGTATATTTTGCCGTATACGTGCCTACGCCCGAATACGCATTCCCCGTATAGACAATGAGGTTTTCCAGTCCGCTCTCTGCAAACATCGCATATGCGAGCTGCTCCTCGTCCGTTCCGTTCTCGTCGCCCTTCGGGAAACCGACCAACTGCATCCTGATTTCCTTCGGCGTGCCGTCCTCGTTCAGCGTGAACATCGGCGGCATCATGGCATTGTATACGACTTCGTTTCCGTCCTCGTCGAGATACCCCCACCGTACGCCGCTCATGTCGAGCTCGTAGGGCAAAATCTCGAAGTCAAACGTCGTCGCATGCAGGAAATAGTCCGCCTCTGCCGCACTCGACAGGCTGACGACGATGAGATACTTGCCCGCATTCACGGGCGCGGGAGTTGTAATCGCCGCCCCCTTGTTGTTCGGCTGTGTATCGTCATACTCGTAATAGTCCACGTGGAAGTCGCTTGCCGACATATCCGTACTGCCGACACGAATGAACAGATCCTCGTTCAGCTTGCCGTGCTCCTTCCCGTCGTACATCACGGGATTGCCGTTGAGCGTCACGCTCACGGGCGTACGGTTGTCGCCCGTCTGGAACGCTATCGTGCACGCGCCGTTCGGCTGCGCCGTCGTGTCGTTCAACACGAGCGCGTCCTGCCAATCCGTCACGCCATCCGTGCTCTTTCCATTTGCCAGCACCGCCTTCACGTAGTAGTAGTGCGGCGTTCCAAGCTCAACGGTAATCTCCGAAACGTCATTCAACTTATTCGCCGGGCTGATGGGATCCGCGTCCGTACCTAAATGATAGTATTCGTACACGATACCGCTCCCGTCGTACGGGCTGTTTAAGTGCGGCAGATAGAATACGCCGCTACTCGACGAGTTCGCGTCCATGATCCAGCTCGTGTTGTTGATCTCGATCTCCTGCGCCTTGATCGCCCAGTTCAGCGTCGGCGACGCGATCGTGTTATAGTTGTTTGTGTCGTAGCTCAGACTCGTGCACGTCGCCGTGTACGTTCCCACTGCCTTCGCCTGATTGCCCGAATACGAACTGCCCGGGTTCACCGTAACCCCTGCGGGAAGTCCCGTCAGAGTGAGCGTATAGTTCGTCCCTTTCCAGGGAATCCCGTCCGACGTCGGATCGTAAATCTGCGTTTGTCCGCTTGCGTCCGTATACTGCCAATTGATCGTCGAAGGATCCAGCGTCGCTTTATCGATCGTCCACGTATACGTCACGTCCATCGTAGGCGACTCCGTTCCGTCGCTGAGCTTGAACATATAGTTCGGATCGGTCACTTTCAGCGCGACCTTCGTCGTATATGTCCCCGCGCGATCCTTCACGTTATTGTCGTAGCCGTTCGTGTACTTCGAGGTGTCGATCTCGATAAACGCCGCCGCAAAGTTCGATTCGTCTACGATGAGTTTGTACTCTACACTCTTGCCCGCCGTAGCATTGTATGCGTACACGAGGTTCGTTCCCGCTGCGGGCATCGGCGTGAGCGCTCCGCCGTCTGCGCTGTATTTCCAGTCGTATCTGCCTAAACCCGCGCCTGACGCTCCCACAACGAACTTTTCATTACTCATCGTGTTGACGACCGTCGTTAAATCATAGTTGCTGTCCTGCGTGCCGCCCGTAAACTCGAACGTAATGGGATAGTGCCCCGGAATGTACTTTGCCCCGCCGAAGAGACTTACGTCTAACACAAACTCCTGCGTACCGTCTCCGTTGTCCGTGAGCGGCTTGGTGACGGAAAACGTACTGTCCTCGTCCTGCGTGATCTTTGCCTGCAAAGAGACGCTATCTGCGGGGATCGCATTCGTCGCGTCTCCCGCATAGATCCCGCTGATCGTGAATGTCGCCGTCGTCGTATCGTCCGCGCTCCAACTCAACGTGGAGTTGCTCGGATCGTCCGTCGTGTAAGTCAGCAATAATTTTTTCTTTTCCACGGTGAACGTGAGTTCCTTCGCACTTGTTGCGTCTTTCCACTCATAATTCGTCGTGTCCGTGATCGTGAACGTTGCCTTGTATGTGCCCGCGTTACGTACCGTGATATCCACCCCTCTGGTGCTCGTTGGCGTGACAGTCGCTCCCGAGCCACCCTCCGTCCGCGCCACGCTTACCTGCAAGTGGTTGGTCGGCAAGGGCGTGCTCGTGATTGAAGTCGGCACGTAGTTCGTCGCCGTAAACGTGATATCTTCCCCGCTGTACGTGGCGGTTTTTGTGCCCATGCCGGGATTTTCTATCTTCGCTTTGTTGACGGTAAACTCGATCGTCGTCTCCGTCGGGTCGGTCGTCGCCGTCGTCTCGCGCCAATGATACTGACTGTTCGTAACGCCGTTGATGGTGCCCTTCTTTGCTTTCAGCGTGACCGTATACGTGCCCGCAGAGGTGAGTTTAACCTTCGTCGCCGTATCGGCAGGAGTTGCCGCATCCACCGAGGGAGCAACCGCATTCGACGCTCCGTCATTATTGCGCGCGATATTCGTCACGTACATCTTACTTGCGTCGAAGTTCTGGAACGTCGTAAGATCGATCGTTTGCTCTACGCCCGTATAGTTGTACGATGCCGTTGTGGGTGCGCTCGGCTTTTCGAGCGTCGCCGCTGCCGCTTTGGAGAGGTTGAGGTGCAATGCGGGACGAACACCGTACTTGTTATCCACCCGCGCAGTCGTCCACGATGTGCCGCCCTTATTGGCAGTTCCTACAAACACACCGTTTCCGGCGGCGAGACCGGACACTCCGGACGACGCGTCGTTTCGACCGGTGCGAAACCAATAATTGGTTGCGGCTTTTTGTTGATCGAGATCGGTTTTCCAAAAACCAGAATTTGTACCATTGGACGCACCGCCCTCTTCTATTGCCGGCAACCAGATATAGTCGATCTTCCAATCGGCATGATGCGCTTTCGCCCAATACCCTTCATCTTTGGCGGAAATTGAAGGCGTTCCGTAACAGGTGTTATTGTAGTTAATGCCACTCGTATAGCCGACTTGTCTTGAACATATCGTTTCCTGATAGGAAACATTGATGGGCGATACGATATAGTCCGTCAAGCTCGTCAAGGAAGACCCTGCCGCCGCCAGCTCCGCCTGCGTCATAGTGAATTTCGCATACTTGTTGCTCGCATCCTTTGCAACAGTCTGCGTTTTTAAGTTCCCCGCCGCGCTTACAGTCGCCGTAGTTCCGTTGTATGAAGTATAAAATCCGCCTGCATTCAAGACGATTGAACGAATATAACTTGATCCGTACAGATTCGCAGGAGTCGCCCAACTCATGTTTGCTGCCGTAGAGTACCAACCGTCGGTATACGCCGTAGGTGTTCCGTCGACGTCGGCAAGCCAAAGATCAACAATAAGGTCGCCGTTGCTGTTTGCGATCTGATTTGTAAGGGTATTACCCGAAACGCTCGCTGCACCCGATTGCGTGCGCGTACGCGTTAAGTAGGTCACCGTCCAATCCATCCCGCCGAATGTGACGGTGATATTCTTATTTCCCGCCTTTGTTCGAATCGCCGTCGCATTGAGTGCCGTCGTCGAACCCGAAATCAGGTTGTTTGCGTCGCTGTACTTTGCGCCCGTCGTGCCCGTCAGATACTCATACAGCTTCGTGAGATTTCCACCGTTGAACGTCTTGTTCGTATCATCCCACAATTCGCCCACGGTGACGCTGTTCGCCGTCAATGCGTTCGATTTTGTATTCCCGCTATATGAAAACAGTCCTGCTACGCATAGCAAGACACTTAAAAATACAACAAAAAGAGCATAGCAAAGGCGCACACGCTTATTTTCTAATAACGAGTACCCCCCCCTTTCGCGCTGTTGTTCTGATTTTTTCTCACGTTTGACAACTAAATGGTAGAATTATACACTTTATTACTA
>CAMWQK010000083.1 GCA_947176445.1 uncultured Clostridia bacterium
CCTCCCGAAAGGATATATCAATTATACCACACGGGCATATTTTTTTCAAGCTATTTGCTAAGTTTTCCCAAAATTTTTCATCTGCCGAGGCGTTTCAAAAACTCCTCTTCTCCGATGACGGAAATCCCCGCCTTTTTCGCCTTTTCGAGCTTGCTCCCCGCGCTCTCGCCCGCAACGACGAGCGTCGTCTTGCCCGTGACCGAGCTTGCCGCAGTGCCGCCCGCATCCTCGATGAGCTTTTGCGCCTCCGCACGGGAGAGCGAATTTAGGCTCCCCGTGAGCACGACGATCTGACCCGCAAACGCGCCCGTCGCCTTCTTCTCTTTCACGAAGGGCGTGACGCCGCGCGAGAACAGCCGATCGAGCTCCGCGATGTTCTCCGCATTTTCAAAGTAGGAGCGAATGGCGTTCGCCGTGATATCGCCGACGTTTTCGAGCGCGACGAGCTCCTCAAACGTGAGGTTTTTGACCGCCTCGACACTGCCGAACTCGGCAAGATCGCGAGCGGCAACTCTGCCGATGCCGCCCATGCCGAGCGCATACAAAAAGCGGTCGAGCGGGATCTTCTTGCTGTTTTCAATCGCCGTTAGCAGGTTTTTGATCTTCTTCTCCTTGAAGCCCTCTAAGTCCTTGAAATCCTCTTCGGTGAGCGCATACAGATCGGAAAATTTCCGTACGTTCCGCTCGTCGTAAAGAAGCTTCAACGTCGCCTCCGACATGCCCTCCACATCTGCGGCGTTCTTGGAGCAATAGTGCGTGAGCTTTTGCACGACGCGGGGCGGGCACTCCTCGTTGGTGCAGAAGAGATTTGCGCCCACTTCTTTTACTTCGCTGCCGCACTCGGGGCACTTTTTCGGCTTTTCGACGGGCACTCCGCCCTCGCCCTCTAAGAGCGCCCCCAAAATTTCGGGAATGACCTCGTTGGAGCGGCGAATGAGCACGCGCGAGCCGACTTTCACGCCTTTGCGGGTGAGGTCGCCGTAGTTGTTCAGCGTCGCGCGGCGCACCGTTGCGCCCGCAAGCTCGACGGCTTCCACCTCGGCAAGCGGCGTGAGTTTTCCCGTTCTGCCGATCTGCCAGAACACTTTCTTCACCGTCGTCTCCGCCTCTTCCGCCTCAAACTTGAAGGCGATCGCATAGCGCGGGAATTTATCGGTATAACCCATCTTATCGCGTACAGAAAGATCGTTGACCTTGATGACTGCGCCGTCCGTTAAAACGTCGATCTTCTTTCGCTCGATCTCGATCTCGTCCACCGCCGTCTGCACCTCGTCGGGCGTTTTGCAGACCTTGAAGAAGGGAAAGGTCTTGAACCCCTCTCTCTTTAAGAACGCTATCGCCTCTTCCTGCGAGGCAAGGACGTTCGGCGACATGTAGTTGATATCGTAAAATAAAATCTCGGGATTGCGCGTCTTGGTCACCTTCGGATCGAGGTTTCTGACCGCGCCCGCCGCCGCATTGCGCGCGTTTTTTAGCTGCTCGTCGGGGTGCTCCGCATTGTACTTTTCGAGCGCCGAGAGCCGAATGACGGCTTCCCCGCGCACTTCCAGCGTGCCTTGATAGGAAATCGTGAGCGGGAAGCTCTGGATCGTCAAGACCTGCGCCGTGACGTCCTCACCCTCGACGCCGTTGCCGCGCGTCGTCGCGCGGACGAACGCCCCGTTCTCGTACGTCAAGCAGACGGTGAGCCCGTCGTACTTATACTCCACAGTATAGGCGACCTCTCCCACCGCCTTCTGTACACGGGTAAAAAAGGCATTCAGCTCGTCCTCGGACACCGCCTTATCGAGGCTGTAAAGGCGCATAATGTGCGCATGCCGCTCGAACGCCGCAATCGGCTCGCCGCCCACGCGGCGCGTGGGAGAATCGGGATAGACGACTCCGCTCTCCCGTTCGAGTTCCCGTAATTCGTCGTACAGCCTGTCGTACTCGCGATCGGGCACGCTCGGATTGTCGAGCACGTAATACTCGTACGCCCACTTGTTTAAGATATCGCAAAGTTCCCGTTGTCTGTCCATAATCACTCCAAAATTTCGAGCGGAGCAAGCGACGCCGCTAAATCTTTATTGCCCGCTTCCGCAAATTTAACCGTCACAATGAGGTTGTTCGCGCCGCCGCGCACGGCGACAATCACGCCGTCGCCGAACCGCTTGTGCCGAACGCGCACGCCCACCTGAAAGCCCGAAACGTCTCTGTTTGACGACGTTTGCACCGTGCCCGCTCCGACGCTTCCGAACCGCGTCGGCGCAGAGCTTTGGCGAAGAACGGGCGTAGCGGGCTTTGACGCGCCGAACGTCTTATACCCCTCGTCGGATGCCGTTATCCGCACGATATCGCCGTTTCTGCGATCCCCGCGCGCACCGTACAAACTGCCGCTGCTATACCGTCCGCTTCCGTATCTGTAACCGCCGTCAAAGCCGTCATAACTGTCGTAATCGCCCGCATACCGCTTGCGCACTGCGGGAAGTTCGAGTTCTCCTCCGAGCTCGTCTACAAACTGTGAGCGCATCGTCGGCTCGCGTTTGCCGTATAAAAAGCGGCTCTTGGAGCGGGTGAGCCACAGCTTTTCCTTCGCACGGGTGATCGCAACGTACATGAGCCGCCGCTCCTCTTCGAGATCGGACGGGTTATCCGCCGCGCGGGAGACGGGCATGATGCTCTCTTCCAGCCCGCACAGGAACACGCAGCGGAATTCAAGCCCCTTGACGGCGTGAATGGTCGCGATCGTGACGTAGTCGCCGTCGTCCATCTCGTCCGTGTCCGAATAGAGCGTGATCTGCTGTAAGTAGTCGGAGAGAGTCGCGCCCTCGTTCTGCCGCACGAACTCGTCGACGGAGTTGCGGAACTCCTCGATATTTGCCCGCTTTGCGATCGCCTCGTCCGTCGTCCCCTCGTACTGTTCGAGCATGCCCGAGGTCTTTACAAGGTGCTCCGTGAGCTGGGCAACCGTCTCCGTCTGCGAAATCGCAACGAGCTCCTTGATGTAGCCCGCAAAGTCCTTTAACTTCTGCTTGACCGCGGCTGAAAGCTGCAAAAAGCTCGCGTCGAGCACCGCGTCGAAGAGGGAAATATCCTCCGCCTCCGCATAGTCGCGGAGCGTCTGAACGGTCTTATCGCCGATCCCGCGGCGGGGCACGTTGATAATGCGGGAGATCGCCTCGCTGTCGGCAGGGTTTGCAACGACGCGAAGATAGGCAAGAATATCCTTGATCTCCTTTCGCTCGAAGAACTTGAACCCGCCGAACACCTTATACGAAATGCCGTACTTGGTGAACTCCTGCTCGTAGGAACGGGTGAGTGCGTTGATACGCATGAGCACGGCAAAGTCGGAGAGCCGATACCCCTGATTCCGCATCTGCGCAACGAAGCGCGCGCAGTAGAGCGCCTCGCCCATCTCGTCGTCCGCCTCGTAAAACACGGGCTTTTCGCCCTCGGCGTTCTCCGTCCAGAGCTGTTTGGATTTGCGCATGGAATTGTGCGCGATGGACGCGTTCGCAAGCGACAAGATCGCCTTGGTCGAGCGGTAGTTCTGTTGCAATTTATAAATTTTTGCCTTTGGGTAGGAGCGCTCGAAGTGCAGAATATTCTCGATCTTCGCCCCGCGCCAGCCGTAGATGGACTGATCGTCATCGCCCACGACGAATAAGTTTCCGTGTTCGGACGCGAGGATTTTGATAATGTTGAACTGTAGCGAGTTGGTATCCTGAAACTCGTCTACGTGCACGTAGCGGAACTTGCCCGCAAGGTACTCCCGCGCCTCCTGATCGGTGCTTAAAAGGCGGTGCGCCTCGATGAGCAGATCGTCGAAGTCGAGCGCGTTGTTGGCTTTGAGATGCGCGCAATACTTGCGGAACACCTTCACCGCCTCTTCGAGATTGCGCTCGCCCCTGATCTCTTTTAAGTATTCGTCTGGCGAAAGCCCGAGCATCTTTGCGTTGGAGATATGCCACTTGACCGACTTCAACAGCTTTTCGTCGTCCAAATCGCACTCCTTGAATGCTTGCTTAATGACGGCGGAACGCTCTTGCTCGGAGTAGATAGAGAAGTTCTCGTTGAGCCCCACGCGCTCTGCGTACATGCGGAGAATTTTTACGCACATGGAGTGAATGGTGCACACCCACATGCCGCCGATCTCCGTCATGGAAAAGAGCCGCTCCTTCATCTCGTTCGCGGCCTTGTTGGTGAACGTGATGGAGAGAATATTCGAGGGCGACACCCCCTTCTCCTCGATGAGATAGGCAATGCGCGTCGTTAAAACGCGCGTCTTACCGCTGCCCGCACCCGCGAGCACGAGCACCGCGCCCTCGGTATCGAGAACGGGCTTTATTTGTTCTTCGTTTAAGTTGTGAAGTAATGCGTTCATTTCCTCTCTATTGTATCACAAACCCGTTCGTTTATCAAGTATTTGAGGATAAAGGCAAGTGAGTACATAAAAGAAATCTCCCGGTAAGCGGGAGATTTTTCTTTATGCCTTTCTTCCTTTGATTTCAAATTCATACTCCCGCTTGAAGCGTTCGAGGGCACGAAGATATTTTTCGGACAGATCGAGCGTATAGCGCTGTTTTTCCGAATAGGAGAGCGTATCGTAGTATTCCTTATCGGTGAGCCGCCCGATCGCGTCGGACACCTCGCCCTCGGCAAGAAGCATATCGCGCACTTTCAGGTAGAACTCGTCGGGCTGGTCGCCGCGGATCTTGGTGGAGACCTTCTCCGCAAAATAGCGCTCCATCTTGCTCTCGTTGATCCCCTGCTCCTTCGCATACGTACGCTCGCTGTTGAGTTCCTCTTCGCACTGTTGCCAAAAACCCTTTTTCATGCGTATTTTCGCTTCTTTTGCAAGAGTTTTCAAAGATTTTTCCATAACGTCTCCTTGCCGTTTCGCCGAAAATAACTCAATTAAAAATCCGTAACGCATTTGGTTACGGATTCCTCGTTAGTTTTTGTTTCTCTTTCTTGCCGCTTCCGACTTCTTTCTCTTTTT
>CAMWQK010000084.1 GCA_947176445.1 uncultured Clostridia bacterium
CCTGCATACTATATCTTGGATAGTCTCGTTGGATCGGAGATGTTTATATGTGTCAGCTCTTATATCGTATGACACTACCCAAAAAAACGTGCTTGTACCCCCTCTTTTTATCTGATACAAAAAGCAAAATCCCCCGAAATCCGAACAAACGAATTTCGGGGGATTTGTTATCGCTTTACAGAAGAATACAGATGACGCCGCCCTTGCCCTCGTTGACAATGCGCGTTACCGTCTTACGCATCTTGCGCTGCACGTTCTCCGCCATCGAGCGATTCTTGACGTACAGCTCTTCGCCGAGCATATCTTTGAGCGTTCTACCGAACATGTTCGTGTTCCAGGCGCGGTCGGGCTCGTTTGCAAGATTCTCCGTGAGGTCCTTGACGAACGCCTTGGACTGCTCCTCGTTGCCGAGCGCGGGATGCACTTCGCCGCTCACGTCTACGCGGATAATGTGGTAGCTCGGTGCGTCCGCATGCAGATTGACGCCCACTCTTCCGCTCTTTTTCACGACCTTGGGCTCTGCAAGGTTCATCTCCCCGCCGTCGGGCGGAACGATGCCGTAGCCGAACTCCTGCGCGTCGGCAAACGCCTGCGAAATGCGCGCATAGAGCTTCTTTGCATCGGCGAGCCCCGCAACGTAGCTCATGAGCGAGAAATCGTCGTTGATCGTCTCGCCGCACTGCTCGGAGAGCGTCTCGTAGAACGCCCCTTCCTGCGGCGCGATGTATACCGTCGCCTTGCCCGTCGCCGGATCGAGCTTTAACGAGACGGGCGGCTTTAAGCGATGGCTATCCGCATACATTGTATCGAGAAGCGCGCAATCGCTCATCTTTACGATGGAAGGCGCAACCGCGCGAACACCCGCAAGAACCTCCGAAATGAGCGGCGTATCCGCAGAGAGTACGCGCATCCAGTCGGGCAATTCCACGTCGATAGAGAGCACGGGGAACTCGTACAGAATGCGTTCGAGCACCGCCGAGATCTCCTCGGCAGTCATCTGCTCGGCGTTCACCGCAACGACGGGAACGGAATATTTCTCCTGCAAACTGGCGCAGAGCCCCTCTGCCTGCGCGGGAACTTTGCAGTTGACGAGAATGACGTACGGCTTGCCGATTTCGGCAAGCTCCTTCGCCGCCTTCTCCTCCGCGCCCTCGTAGTTCTCCCGTGCGATGCCCGTCACCGAGCCGTCCGTCGTCATTAAAATGCCGATCGTAGAGTGCTCGCGAATGACGCGCTCGGTACCCTCCTCAGCCGCCTCTGCAAACGGCACGGGCTCGCTCTTCCAAGGAGTCTTTACAAGGCGCGGCTTTCCGTCCTCTTCAAACCCCGTCGCGCCCTCTACGGGATAGCCGACGCAGTCGATAAGGCGCACTTTTGCGACCGCGTCCTTCACCTTGATCTCCGCCGCCTCCTCGGGAACGAACTTTGGCTCGGTCGTCATCACCGTCTTGCCCGAAGCCGACTGCGGCAGTTCGTCCGTATAGCGCTGTTTGCGCGCTCCCGCGACCGATGGAATGACGAACAGTTCCATGAATCGCTTGATGAACGTAGACTTCCCCGTGCGAACAGGTCCGACCACGCCGATGTAGATCTCTCCGCCCGTACGCGCGGCAATATCCTCGTAAACGCTGAAATTTTCCATAAAAAAACGCCTCCGCCGTTAATGCTTGCTACATACATATATGGCGAAAAGCGTTCGATTATGACGAAAATTCAGCAAAAAGAAGTTACGCTTTATGCGTCCGTCTTCTTTTCGGAGAAATCGGGCACGTACTGCGACTGCTCGGCGATCTCCAAAAAGTACGGATCGTCCGAAAAGTCGCGCGGGCGCGTATACGAGCCGCCCAGCGCCTCGATAGCGTATTTGAGCTCCTGATATTCGAGATAGTTGATCTCGTCACGGTCGATCGTTTCGATAAGGACGGGCAGCGCGCGCTCGTCGCCGTACGCCGCCAGATAGCTCGCGTGCATGGGCAGCTCATCGGGTGTCTCCTTAAATTCCCGCATGAGGATATCGAACACGCGGTCGTCGCGCTGTTTGCAACGGGAGAGAATTTCAAGCATGCACTCGCGCTGTTCCCCCCTGTTATAGAGTTCGAGCGCGCGCTCCTTCGCATCGTCCGCGCCCGCCTTCAACTGATCGATGATGAGATCTTTGATTTCGGCATCGATCTCTCCCGTGATCAATCGGAAGTATGCGGGGAACGCCTTGGGATTGTCTCCCGTCAGATTGACGGCAAAGCTCACAAGCTGCTCATTCGCGCTGTCGAGAAGAGCAACGAGCCCGTCGGGACGGCGTCTCTCCAGCTCCCGACAGAGAAAGTCGGAGACGGGCACGTCCTCTTCGATATGGCCTTTGAGCGTTTCGATGAGTTCGTCGTCCGTCATATCCCCGTAGTAGCCCTTCGGCGTATTGCCGACGGACTTGATGAGCGTATCGCCGAACTTCTTATACAGCTTGGGAATGAGCGCTTCCCACTGCTTTTCGGTATATTTTCCCTCGTTCTCTTCCATATAGACGGCGAGCTTTTCGTCGAACAGTCCGTCGAAGTCCACAAGTTTTTTCATATATTTTCCTCTTCGTTAAATCAAAAAGTCCAGAATTGCGCGCATCGTATTCACGTCCGCGCCGAACAGCCCCGCGATCTCATTCATGCCCCGCGCGCCGTGCGGCAGACGCGCCTCGCGGTAGATCGCGGCGGCGAGCGCCTCGCGCTCGTCCATAAGATCCCACGCCCGCGCCCGTTCGAGCACCGAATACACGTCCTCCGCGGCGAGCACCATCTTGTCTTCGCACTCCGCCTCGCCCAGCGTCGAAAAGCGGGAGTAGACCTCGCCGAATGCGTCTAAGAACTGTTTCTGCTTGCGCGTGCCGATATCGAGCGTGTGCGTATGATACTCCTTATAGGCGTTGAAGATAACGACGCCGAAGGTGTTCTCCTCGTTCCGCGCCGCGAGATCGCCCATGGCAATGAATTTTGCGAGCAGGTTCCCCTCGTAGTCGAGGAGCATTTCCCGCACAAAGCTGTCGCACCGACACTTGACGGCGGCGCGCACCGCAATGGTGAGGAGCTTGGAATCCCGCCCGTCCATCAGATCGAGCGCGAGGCGGAAGTACTCCTCGATGTTGGGAAGGTCGCAATACTTCTCCGCCTCTTCCCCCTCGGCTGCAAAAATTTTGAGAATGACCGAAACCTTTTTGTTGAAGTCCTCCGCGGGGAGATTGTAAATGTAACTCATCTCAAACGGCTCGTCGATCCCGTCGCGGAGCTTGCGCAGCCGCTGTAAAAAGTACTGCGCCACCGCGCCGCGCGGGTAGAGCGTACAGCGACGGGTGAGCGAATCGATCGCGTCCTCAATGTTTCCCGTCTTGTATGCCGCAACCGCGTGGAAGTAGAGCACCGTCTCGTCGTAGCAATATTTGCCGTTTTTGAGCTTGGAGAGAACGCGGTATGCGTCCTCGTTGAGCTCCGTCTCGCAGAGCGCCGTTGCAATGCGATAGAGCTCGTCCGGATCGTCCGTCTCGATCTTTGCAAGCTGCTCGGCGACCGCGCGCGCCTCGTCGCGCTTCTTCTCCGCACCGAGTGCGGCGCAATAGGTGATGAGCGTCTGCACATTCTCGGGGTGCGACTTCAAAATCTCCTCGCACTCCCGCTGCGCCTGCGCCTCCTCGCCGTTCAACAGCGTACACAGCGCCGCATAGCCGCCCGCCGTTGCATAGTGCTTCGAATCCTCGGGCACTTTTTTGAACGAGGCATACGCCTTATCGAAATCCGTCTCTTTGAGGGCAAGCTCGCCTGCCGTCAGATACTCCTCGTACTCCTCTTCGCCCGAGGGCAGCACCCGAAGCCGCGGCTTTGCGGAAGCCTCCTCAAAGTCGGGAATTTCCTCCGGCGCAGTACCGTCGGCGGCAAACATCTTGCGGTAGAACATCGCCGCCTCGAAGTCCTCGCCCATGTTCATGAACGCGACCGCAAGTCCCTCGTACCCCTCGCCGAAGTCCGCCTCGTTGCAGGTATCGAGGAAGCGGTACCAGCTGTCCGCCGCCATGTGATAGAGTTCGAGCGCCTCGTAGATATCCGCCATGAGCGCGAACGCATCGGCGTTGGGCAGCCCCCGCTCCTCGCGCTTGTTGAGTAGAGAGAGCGCGCCGAGGTAGTCGCCGTCCTGAAAACGCCGCTCCGCGCTGTCGATGAGGAAGTCGTCGCTGAAATTGATTTTCTGGATACTGTCGTCCCGCTTCTTCACGCGCCGCCCTCCTCGAATAATTTTGTAATATCGTCGCGGAGAAAGCGGTAGTCGGTATTGCAATAGTGGCAATGCACCGAGATTGCGCCCTCTTCCTTCAAGACCGCCTCCGCGTCCGTTTTGCCCAGCGAGAGTACGGCGGAAGCCGCCCGCTCGCGCGTGCAATGACAGCGGAACGCGATCTCCCGCTCCGTCCAGTTCTGTGCGCCGAAGGAGCGCATGATCTCCTCCGCGCCCTGCTCGCGCATGAGTGCGGAGATATTCGAAAAACGCCCGATCTCCCGCTCGACGCGCCCAAACGCGCCCTCGCTCGCATTCGGGAGCAGCTGCAAAAACACGCCGCCCGCGCCGATACACACACCTTTTTGTACCTGTACGCCGAGCGCGATTGCCGTAGGGCGCTGCTCGCTCGTCAGAAAATACGCCGAAAAATCCTCCGCGATCTCGCCCGAGACGAGCTCGCACGTTCCCGTAAAAGGCAGACCGTCGCCGTCGTCGCGCGTGACGGAGATCGTCCCGTCCCGTCCGACGCACGCGCCCACATCCAGCTTGCCGTCCGCTCGCAGCGGTAGCTCCGTATCGGGATACTCGATATAGCCACGCATGTTCAGCGACCCGTCGCCGACAATGCCGATCTTTCCGCCCGCACCGCCGCCGTCGATGGAGACGGAGAGAACGCTCTCTTCCCCCTTCAACCAACTGCAAAGGTATGCGCCCGCCGTCATGCTC
>CAMWQK010000085.1 GCA_947176445.1 uncultured Clostridia bacterium
ATCATGTGCCCCAGATCGTAATACTCCGTCTTTAAGTCGACGTATGGGGCAATCAATCTCTCCTTGATCTTCGCCCAGAGGATGCGGGTCATCTCGTCGCCGTCCATCTCGACGATGGGGGTCTTCATCTGAATTTTCGCCATGCGCTACCTCATAAACAAATTTCCCCCATTATACTAAATTTTACCTGCGTTTGCAACCTTTTGAACCGCCGAAAACTCCCCCGCTCAACAAATCGGTCTGAACGATCTTCTTTTCCTCCTGTTTCGTCGCGCCCTCGATGAGCTTTACGAGGAAATCCCGTCCCTCCGTGAGCGACTCTCCGTAAAGGTAGGAAGCGAGCGAGCCGGGCACGGTGTTGAGTTCGTTGAAATATACTTCCTCGCCCGAGACGAGGAAGTCCGCCCGCACCACGCCCTTTACGCGGAACGCCGCGCACACGCGCTTCATATAACAATCAATTTCCTCTCTGATCGCGTCGGGAACGTCTGCGGGAATACGCGACGTGCGCTCCCCCGCGTCCTCGTATTTTTCGCGGAAGGACAGGATCTCCTCCGAGGAGAACACCTCTTCGAGCGGCGAAAGCTCGATCTTCCCGCCTATGATACAGGCGGCGCAGTTGATATCCCGCTTCTCTTCGAGGTACTTTTCGACGAGCGCGCTCCCATCGAGCGAGAACGCAAGCTCAAACGCGGCGGCAAGCTCCTCTTCATTTTTTGCAACGCGGATCCCGATACTCGAACCGAGCGCACTCGGCTTGACGATGACGGGATAGCCGAGCGGCTCCGCCCGCTTGATAACGCCCTCTTTATCTTCCGTCCATTCCCGTTCGGTGACGGTAAAATCCTCCACGACGGGAATATCCAAGCCCCGCAACGCAATTTTCGAGAGCGACTTATCCATAAAGATGGCGGAGACGGGCATCTCGGGCGAGGCGGAGAGCACGCCGTTCCAATTCAGGAGCGCCGCGAGCGTACCGTCCTCTCCCTGCCCGCCGTGACAGCAGTTGAGTGCGCAGTCGATGGTAAACTTTGCCTTTTTCGGCCTTTTGGGGCTGACGAGGGCATTGCCGTATAAAATCACCTCGTCAAACTGTTTCCACACACTTCCGCGGAACTCCTCCACGCCCCGCGCGCTTTTACATGCCCGCATACCGCCGTCGAGCGGAAGATAGACGGGCATGACCTCATACCCAGCACCCCGCAACAGATTGACGGCGAGCATGCCCGTGATGATCGAGACGTCGTGCTCGTTCGAGCGCCCGCCGAAAAATACCGCTACATTCTTTTTCATGTTCAAAACCTCCTAAAAAAAGATATTCTCCGCCCGAAATATGTGTGCATGCGCACTTCGACATATCATCGGAAAAATAAAAAACACCAAAGCGCATTTGCTTTGGTGTTTTGAGATCGTTCGAAACAATCAGTTAGTTATAAATATCGGGCAAATCATTGAGGAACAACACGCAGTCGCCTGCGGAAAGCTCCGCGGCGATCGCCTCGGTCGCGGCGGTGGGCGATTTGACGATCTTCAGCTTCGCCTCTTCTCCGCCCGCGGCGAGATAGCCGTTGCGGACGGGCAGCACCTGCGTCTCTCCGACTAAGATGACCCCGTCCAGTCCCACGAGCGACGCGCCCAGCTTTTCGTTCTCTTCCCGCTCGATGACACCGAGCTCCACAAGTCCCGGCGTTACGACAAACTTCTTGCCCGTGAAGAGCTTCAACGTCTCCACGGCGTCCTTCGCGCCCTCGACGTTGGAATTATACGAATCGTCCAACACGACGACCCCGCCGTTCCCGTTGAGCTTTTCGAGGCGGTGCGAAATGGGCTTTACCTCTTTTACGCCCGCCGCGATCTCCTCTTTCGTCATGCCGAGAAGATGACAGAGAGCCGCCGCCAGCGCAATGTCCTCCGCAGCGTGTTTTCCGAGCAAAACCGTCTCTACGGGAATGCGCTCGCCGCCGAGCACAAGCTGAAAGCGCGTGCCGTCCGCCGAGCAGATAATCTCCTCCGCGCCGAAATTCTTTCCGTACACGAACGCGTCGTTTGCGGGAAGCTCGGAGGCGGAGCTGCCGAGCACGCACTTCTTCGTCCGCTGTGCAAGTACGCCCTTCTCCGACTTGATATTTTCAAGCGATAAGAACGTTTCGAGGTGCTGGGGGCAAATTCCCGTGACCGCACCGAAATCGGGCGATACCATATCGCAAAGTTCTGAGATATCCCCCATCCTGCGCGCACCCATCTCCGCAAAGAAGACATCACAGGCGAGTCCCGTCTCAAACACCGTCTTTGCAATGCCCATGGGCGTATTGTAGGAAGCGGGTGTTGCGATCACCTTGAACTTTGTACCCGCGATCTGCGCCGCCATGTGCTTGACGCTCGTCTTTGCAAAGCTGCCCGTAATGCCGACCTTCACGCACTTGCTCTCTGCAAGTTTCCGCTTTGCGCGGGCGATATAGCGGCGGTTGCGCGGCACTTCGTACGCCTTCATGATAAAGTTCGCCGTTGCCGCGATGAAGGGCAGAATGAGCGGCACGAGCGTGAGCGGCACGAAGCGGAAGAGGGAGACGAGTTCCTTCCCGATCGCCTCGGACGCATAGCCGAGCCCCACCAAGATCCCGAAACACACCCCCGCCGTCAGAATAAAGTAGGCGACGAGGAGCCGAAGCGCCCGTCCCGTGCGCTTTAAGGGCACTTTGAGGGCGTGGCGGGAAGCATACACATAGAGCGCGAGCGTACCGCAGAACGGAGCCGCGGATACGAGCCCCGCATACCGCGCGCCGAGGAAGGAAAAGCAGAGACAGAAGAGCGCCGTCAGCAGAAAGAGCGAGAGCGTGAGGAGATTGTGCCGGCGGGGCAGCATATTGCCCTTGCGGCAATACCAGCGCACGAACGCCTTCCCCGAATAGCCGCCCTGTTGTAAAATGGCAATCACGGGCAACGTGCACAGCACAAACAGCGCCGCGCTTAAAATACTGCCGAAGGCGATTGCGATCCAGACTCCGAATTCCGACATGACAAAAACTCCTCTACCGCAAGGTTGAATAGATTTGGATTTTCGAGGTGTGCGAAGTGTCCCAAGCCCTCGAACACCTGCATCTTCGAGCCGCGCACACACCCGTTTAATAGTTCGATCTGGGAGACGGGCGTCTCCGTATCGCACGAGCCGTTCAGAAAGAGCACGGGGCGGGATATCCGCTTTGCGTCCTCTCTCAAATCCTCGTTGACGATCTTTTTATAGCTCTCCCGCATGATAGGCGGAAGAGATTTGAACTCCGCGCTCCCGAAGTGCTTTTCCGCAAACTTCGGCGCGAATTTTCTGACGATCCGATAGCTCTTTACCCGCAGTTTATAGCCCGCCGTGCGCTTCTTTACGATCCCCGCACAGCCCGTGAGCACAGCGCAGTCGAAGATATCCCCGCGGGACAGGCACTTGATGGCGACCCTTCCGCCGAAGGAATGCGCGATGACGTGCGGATATTCGATGTTCAGCGACTGCAAGAGTTCCGCCGTCCAATCGGCATAGTCGCTCACCGAATAGGCGGAAGTTAAGGGCGCGCTCTGTCCGAATCCCAAAAAGTCGAACGCGGTCACGCGGTAAAACTTGGAAAAATATTCGATCTGCGGCAGGAAACTCTCCTTGCTCGCAAGGTATCCGTGCAGAAAGACGAGGTCCTTCCCCTCACCCCGCTGCAAAAGCGATACTCCCTTCAATCAAGCTCCTTTCTCATGACGATGGCGTCCTCCCCGTCGGGATAGTAGCGGGAGCGGGCATACAGCCCCACAAATCCGCATTTGAGATAGAGCAGCTGAGCGGGCGCGTTGGAGACGCGCACCTCGAGAAACACCGTCTTGACACCGCGGCGCTTTGCCTCGGAAAGAAGGTCTTCCACGATCTTTTTTCCCCGTCCGCAGGAGCGATACATCTCCGCCGTCGCAACGAGCCCGATCTCCGCCTCGTCGAGCACGATATTCATGCCGCCGTATGCGGTGATCACCCCGTCCTCTTCGAGCAGCGTTCCGAAAAAGTTCTCGGAAAGGAGAGAATCGGCGAGCGCCTGTTTGCTCCACGCCGACTGCGCGAAGTACTCGTTTTCGAGCGCGGATATTGTATTCAGGTCCTCAAACGTCCAGCGTCTCCCGTTCATTTCGCGTTCTCCTCCGCAGATGATTTCCGGATATACAGCGCGTAAAGCTCGCTCGGCGAAACCGCCTCGCTATACTTTGCACGCACGGCGAGAGTGAGCCCCTCGCTGGGATCGACGATTTTCTCCCCCAGCCCGAGTGCCTCGTATGCGACGGGCAAATATCCCGCCTCTATCAGCTTTTCCACCTCTTCCTTCGAAGAGTACGCGGGCGGAATGAGGATTTCGCGCTCCTCCCCGTACGCGCAGGTATAATAGTAACCGTGACCCGCATCGACGAGGGCGAGCCGTTTTCCGCCCCTTTCAGCGTATGCCAACGCGTCGAATGAGGTGATAGAAAGAGCGGGCTTATCGCTCGCAAAGCACAGCCCCTTCACGGTGGCAATGCCGATGCGAATGCCCGTAAACGACCCCGCGCCGACGACGGTTGCGATAAAATCGCACTCCTTCAAAGAGAGCTGCGCACGCGATAAGACCCCGTCGATCTCGTCCATGAGCTTGACGGAATGCGCGTGCAGACTGTCGGATACAAAGGACTTTATTACCCGATCGCCCTTTTGTGCGACGACGGAAAGGTACGCCGCGCTTGTGTCGATTGCAAGAAAGTTCAAAATACGATCTCCCGCTTTCCCTCGCCGAGCTTCTTTACGGAAAGCGTCTTTGCGTTTGCAGGGAGCAATCCTCTGATATTTTCGCTCCACTCCACGAGGCAGATCCCGCCCATCTCAAAGTAATCGGCAAAACCGAGCTACTCCGCCTGCGCCTCGGAAGAAATACGATAACAGTCGAAGTGGAATAACAGCC
>CAMWQK010000086.1 GCA_947176445.1 uncultured Clostridia bacterium
ATACTGTTCGCCTCTGGAAAGAGCGTTCTGATCGCCGACATTGCCGATAAGCTCGGCGTGACAAACGGCGAAGTCAAGCGCAGCCTCAAAGAACTTGCAGAAAAGTACGGCGAGGAGGGCGGCATTCAGCTCTTGCAGTTCAACAACAAGGCACAGCTCGGCTCTAACCCCATATACAAAGCGGGCGTGGAGGCAGTCCTCAATCCCATTCGCGAAAAGGAGCTTACGCGCACCATTCTCGAATGCGCCGCGATCATTGCTTATAAGCAGCCCATCACCAAGACGGAGATTGAGCTTCTTCGCGGTCTTAACAGCGATTATGCGGTGCGCGCGCTGCTCGAACTCAAACTCATCTATCCGTGCGGGCGCAAGGACGCTGTGGGAAAACCCATTCTATACGCCACAACCGACGAGTTTTTGAAGCGGTTCAAGCTCGCGTCGCTCGAAGATCTGCCCGACTATGATGCACTCATGGAGGCGATCCGCCCGAGCGAAGAGGAGCGGGAGAGTTACCTGTATGCGCGTGCAGAGTACGGCGAGATCACAACGGAAGAGGGGCAGGCAGCAAAGCCCGCGCCTGCCGAAGAAAAACAGCCTTCCGAACCCAAGCAGAGCAAGAAGGACGATATGGAAAGCGGCTACGAGATCCCCGACTTCCTGCGCGGCTTAGACGATACGGATATTGTAAAAATAGGATAGATATTTCAATGAATTTCTTTGGAAAAGAAATTCATTGAGGAATGTAGCTTTTGTGCTGAGCTTTGGTTACTCTCAAAGTACATCAACACACAGCAAGCCAAAAGTTTTTGGCAAATTGAGTCCCGCAGCGGAAAAGCGTGGTTTTCCTTGCGGCATAATTTAATAAATCACGATGACCTTATAAAAACAAATTACATATTCTTAAAAAACAATTATAAAATTCGCCCGATCGCACATATTAGCGGTATGGGCGAATTTTTCGTTTACTCGTTTTTCTTAGGCATGCTGTTTTTTATCTTCCCCATATTTGTCTATGCGGATGTGTATGTCGACGTAACGGAAAATCGGTGTTGGTTTTCGCTGAGCCTCTTCAAGTATCTGAAAGTGTTCAGCGGATATCTTCAACTGCATCCCGAGGGACTTGTCTTTCACATCACCAAAAAGACGGCGATCATTCTGCCGTATTCGCAGATGATGAGCATGCGGCAAAAGTTCGAAATTACGAAGGGATTCCAGCTCTACCGTTTTCATCAGATCGTAGAGGCGGGGAGTCCCAACAAGGTCTCGGGCATCGTCCTCGGCGCGCTACTGCAATCGAGCAGCGGACAGGTATTCTCTATCATGCAGACGAACCATCCGTTTTTGTCCCTTCGGAACAGTACGTTACTTTCCGACCGCGGCGGAGTTCGGATCACAATCAACACAGCGCTCGTCTTTAATGGACTTATCCTGTCCATCGCATTTGCAAAAAAAACATTGGAGGCAATCATAAATTGGATCAGAAAAAAAAGATCGACAGCATCATGGAAAAAACAGCACAACAGTTGACGAGCCTTATCGACGTCAACACGGTCATCGGCAATCCCATCTTCACGGCAAGCGGCGCGCAGGTCATTCCGTTTACCAAGGTGACGATGGGGTATCTCTCGGGCGGCGGCGAGTACGGCGAAGTCAAGGCGATCAAGGATGACGAGAGCTACCCGTACGCGGGCGGCGTCGGCACGGTCATCAATGTAAAGCCGACGGGCTTCCTCGTGGACGACGGCAAGCATTGCCGGCTCATTCGCATCACCGACGATCCGCTTGACGGGCTCATCGAGAAGGCAGGGGAGCTCTTAAAAAGATATACCGACTCGTCGGAAGAGGAGTAAACGCGTGAAGAAGTATCTGTTTTCACTCCTTGCGTTTCTTCTATCCGCATCGATATTTTATAGCCTGTACAGCACGAGTATGCTGGCGGAGGCGGCAACCGTCTCCCGCGCAGAGTGCGTCGTAGAGGTTTCTTCCAAACGCATTTTAAGCGGTAAGAACCAGACGGCGGCTCTGCCGATGGCGAGCACAACAAAAGTCCTCACCGCCTGCATTGTTCTCGAAGACTGCAACTTAGATGAAGTCATCACCGTTCCCGCCGAGGGCGCGGGGATCGAGGGCTCAAGCGTATATCTGAAAGCGGGGGAGGAAATCAGCGTTCGCGATCTTCTCTACGGGCTTATGCTGCGCTCGGGGAACGACTGTGCCGTGACGCTTGCTCTGCACCACAGCGGGAGCATCGCGCGGTTCGCGCAGGTGATGAACGAGCGGGCGGCGGCAATGGGCGCGGAAAACAGCGCTTTTGCAAACCCGCACGGTCTGCCGCACCCCAACCATAAGACGACTGCGCGCGACCTCGCCGTCATTGCGGCGCACGCCATGGAAAATCCCACCTTCTGCGAGATCGTCTCGACGAAGTACTATGAGCCGCGCGGCTATAAGAATAAAAATAAAATGCTCTATAACTATGACGGCGCGATCGGCGTCAAGACGGGCTTCACCATGGAAGCGGGCAGATGCCTTGTCACGAGCGCAGAACGAGACGGCATGAAGGTCGTCAGCGTCGTATTAAATTCGCCGCAGATGTATGAGCGTTCGGCGGAACTGCTCGACTGTGCATTTGCAAACTATCGGATGACGACGCTCTGCGATCATACCGCGGCATTCGAAGGCTTCCGCATCGATTACGACTTTTCTTATCCGCTGACGGAGGCAGAAACGTCAAACATTATAATCACGAAGGAGCTGCTTGACCCGCTTCCCGTGCAAAAGGGCGAATTTGCGGGGCAAATGAAGATCATGCTCGAAAATGACTTGCTTTTTTCTCAGAATTTGTATATTATGGAATAACAAATCAAGAGAAGGAGTGCGGGCAAGCCCGCAACGAGTATGCGCATCAATAAATTCCTTGCCGAGCAGGGCGTTGCCTCCCGTCGTGGAAGCGACAAACTCATAGAAGAGGGCAGAGTGACCGTAAACGGCAGGCGTGCCAAGGCGGGCGACGATATTACGGCGTCCGACGTGGTGGAAGTGGACGGGAGAACACTCTCCCACAAAGTCAAATACGAATATTATCTTCTGAATAAGCCCAAGGGATATGTCTGCACCGTCTCGGACGACAAGGGCAGAAAGACGGTCATGGATTTGCTCCCCGCAAATACCGTACGGGTGTTCCCCGTCGGGCGACTCGACTACGACACGGAGGGCATGCTCATTCTCACCAACGACGGAGAACTTGCCTATCGTCTGACACAGCCGAAGAACGAGATTACAAAGACCTATCTCGTGCGCGTGGAGGGCACCGTGACCGACGTTCAGCTCAACCGCATTCGCGCGGGCGTAGAGATCGAAAAGGGCGTTGTCACGAAGAAGTGCAAGCTCAACGTGATCGAGACGAATAAGTCCTATACCAAGATGCACATTGCACTCACCGAGGGGAAGAACCGCGAGATTCGGCGCATGTTCGAAGTCGTCGGCAAGAACGTGGATTTCTTAAAGCGCATTAAGATCGGTGAACTGACGCTCACGGGGCTTGACCGCGGCGCCGTTCGCAAGCTCTCGCAGGAAGAAGTCTTTTATCTGAAAAATCTGTAAAATAAAACGTGCGGAAACTCCGCACGTTTTTTATCGTTGATTTGCGTGTTACATGCTTCTGATGAGACCGATAACCTTGCCGAGAATTTTCACCTCGTCGAGAACGAAGTCGTTCATCGTCTCGTTCTCGGGGTGGAGGATATACTTTCCGTCGCGGCAGAAAAACCGCTTAACCGTCGCGCCTTCCTCAATGCCGTCGTCGAACATCGCAACGACGATATCGCCGTCGTCTGCAGTCTCCTGCTTTTTAACGATGATTTTATCCCCGTCGTAGATGCCTGCCTCGATCATACTCTCGCCACTGACGCGCAGCATGAACATATCATCCGCCTTGAACTCGGCGGCGGGGAGGGCATAGTATCCGTCGAAGTTTTCCACTGCAAAAATCGGCTGTCCGGCAGTGACCGTACCGATAAGGGGAACTTTCACAGTGTCCGAGGTTTTCAGCGTCACGGCGCGCTTCTTGTTCTCCGCCTTGTTAAGAAGACCCATCTCTTTAAGACGGTTAACGTAGCTGTAAGCGGTCGCCGTGGACTTGATTGAAAGCTCATGGCAAATATCGCGAACGGTAGGGGGAAATCCGTTTTCCTCACCGTATTGATTGATGAAATCGAGTACATCGTACAGTTTCTGTTTATCGAGCATGCTACACCCCCAAGTACAGTCTTGCAAACACATTATAACATATCAAAAGAATAATTGCAAACAAATGTTTTATATTTTTATAAATTTTTTCCGAAAAAATCTTGTTTTTTTATTATGACTGCGGTATAATATAGTCAGCAAGGAGAAGGGTATGGAACGGACAAAGTGTATCTTAGACGAAGAGAAGGATTGCGACAACTGTATGGAATGCGAGGTCTGCGATCTCGATCCGAATAAAATCTGCGATAACTGCGGCAAGTGTCTTGACATCAAGGACTTTGCATCGATCAAAATCGATAAAATTTATCTCGATCCCAAGGATTACAAGGGGTAAGAGGGTATTTTCAAAATTAAAATAGGTATTATGTCAAACATAATACCTATTTTTATATATATTTTTTGAATTTTTCGGCATAGATCGTCGGAATAATGGCAGAGATCTCACTTCCGTCGTCCGTATAGCTGACCGACTGTTCAAAATAGTACGGGCGCAGAATGCTCAGCTGTGCCATATCGGCAAAGGGAACAAACAGCGTTGTCCGGATAAATTCGTCTTTGAGCTTTTCCATGATACGCGTCTTTAACTGTTCAAGTCCCTGGCCGCTTCGGGCGGAGATACAGACATAATCATGCGGGAACGCATCGGGACGCGACCACTGATCGCATTTATTC
>CAMWQK010000087.1 GCA_947176445.1 uncultured Clostridia bacterium
GTTATAATAATTATAAATAGAGTCGAGAATTTTCAAGGCGGATTCACTCCGCCGTTAAGAAAATTCACGACCTTAACAACTCACGGAAATTCTTTTCACTATGATCCGCCTTCCACGTGTGAGCGTAGCCCGTGGAGCGAACACGCGCTCGACATGCGTAGCACGGCGACAAGGCGGAAGGAAAAGAATTTCGTGAACAAGTGTATCTGGCGTTTACAGAGGACGCGTCCGCGGCAAGTCTCGGCATACAGAGAGCCCCCGTACGGTGAAAGGGGGAGGCAAGCTGCCTGCGGGTATCACCTCTCAGCCTGCGAGGCGAACTTTGAGTAACTTTGCACGGGGTCGCTGCCCGTTATCCCAAGCGGCAAATGATTGTTTGTTTTGGTGGTTAAAATGCCTTCGCGTATTCCGAAACGCGGAGGCTTAATTTTTTATGAGGAGCAGAGCAATGTATCAAAAGGTAGATACTTCCCTCAACTTCGTTGAGCGGGAAAAGGAAGTCGTCAACTTCTGGAAGGAGAACAAGGTCTTTGAGCAGTCCATCGAAAAGACGAAGGGCGGAGAGGAGTTTTCTTTCTTCGACGGTCCGCCCACGGCAAACGGCAAGCCGCATATCGGGCATATTTTGACGCGCGTTATGAAGGACATCGTGCCCCGCTACCAGACGATGAAGGGCAAGCACGTGCTCCGCAAGGCGGGTTGGGATACGCAGGGTCTGCCCGTCGAGCTTGAAGTGGAAAAGCTGCTCGGGCTCAACGGCAAAAAGGAGATCGAAGAGTACGGTATCAAGCCCTTTAACGAGCAGTGCAAAAAGTCCGTATGGCAATATCAGGACGCGTGGGAGAAGATGAGCGACCGCGTGGGCTACTGGGTCGACATGGACAACCCCTACGTGACCTATCACGACAGCTACATCGAGTCGGAGTGGTGGGCGCTCAAAGAGATCCACAAAAAGGGCTTGCTCTATAAGGGGCACAAGATCGTGCCTTACTGCCCGCGCTGCGGCACGGCGATCTCCTCGCACGAGGTCGCACAGGGCTATAAGCTCGTCAAAGAGACATCCGCCGTCGCCCGCTTCAAGGTCGCGGGCAAAGACAATACCTATATTCTCGCCTGGACGACGACGCCGTGGACGCTTCCTTCCAATGTCGCTCTGTGTATGAACCCTAACGAGACGTACGTCGAACTCGTCTCGGACGGCACGCACTATATTTTAGCGGAGGCGCTCGTTCCCAACTTCTTCGAGGAGTACGAAATCGTCTCCAAAAAGACGGGCAAGGAGTACGAGGGGACGAAGTACGAACCGCTCTTTTCCTATGCGCAGAACGACTTGCAGGCGATGAAGAACGAGTGGAAGCGCGTCTACGAAGTCGTGTGCGATACCTACGTCACGCTCACCGACGGTACGGGCGTTGTTCACATTGCGCCCGCGTTCGGTCAGGACGACTACAACGTCGGCAGAAATTATGCGCTCCCCGTGCTCTGTCTCGTCACCGAGCAGGGCACGTTCGACAGCCGCTGCCCCGAGCTTGACGGCTTATTCATCAAGAAGGCGGACAAGGTGGTGCTCGACCTTCTGAAAGCGCAGGGAAAGCTCTTCAAAGCGCTCCCGTTCGAGCACGACTATCCGCACTGCTGGCGGTGCGATACGCCGCTCATGTACTATGCGCGTTCGAGCTGGTTTATCCGCACGACGGCGGTCAAGGATCGCCTCATCGCGTGCAACCGCTCGGTCAACTGGATGCCCGAGACGATCAAGGACGGACGCATGGGCAACTTCCTCGAAAACGTCATCGACTGGGGACTTTCGCGCGACCGCTACTGGGGTACGCCGCTTCCCGTGTGGGTGTGCGGAGACTGCGGCGAGATCGAAGTTATCGGCTCGAAGAAGGAGCTGCACGAGAAGTGCGGCGCGCCCGAGGATATCGAGCTACACCGCCCGCATCTCGACAATCTGACCTGTAAGTGTCCAAAGTGCGGCGGAAGCATGAAGCGCACGCCCGAGGTCATCGACTGCTGGTTCGATTCGGGCTCGATGCCGTTTGCACAGTATCACTATCCGTTTGAAAATAAGGAGCTCTTCGAGAAGACGTTCCCCGCGGACTTCATCTCCGAGGCGGTCGATCAGACGCGCGGCTGGTTCTATACGCTCCTCGTCATCTCGACCATTCTCTTCGACAAGGCGCCTTTCAAAAACTGCATCGTCCTCGGTCACGTCAACGACGCGAACGGGATCAAGATGAGCAAGCACAAGGGCAACGTCGTCGACCCGTGGAGCGTGCTCGATAAGCAGGGCGCAGACGCGGTGCGCTGGTACTTCTATACCAACAGCGCCCCCTGGATCCCTTCGCGGTTCGGACCGGAGACCGTCTCCGAAGTGCAGCGCAAGTTCCAAGGCACGCTCTGGAATACCTACGCCTTCTTCACGCTGTATGCGGATATCGACAAGTACGATCCTTCCAGATACGATCTGAAAAATTGCAAGCTCTCGCTCATGGACAAGTGGGTGCTCTCCAAGCTGAACACGCTCGTAAAACACGTGGATGAGATGCTCGCGGAGTACAACATTACCGACAGTGCGCGGGAAATTCAGGATTTTTCCGATATCCTCTCCAACTGGTACGTGCGCCGCGGACGCGACCGCTACTGGGGAAGCGAGATGACGGAGGACAAGGCGGCGGCATATACGACGCTCTACACCGTCCTCGTCACGCTTGCCAAATTGCTTGCGCCCTATACGCCGTTTATGGCGGAGATGATGTACCGCAATCTCGTTTCGAATTTCTATCCCGACGCGCCCGTATCCGTGCACCTTTGCGCCTTCCCCGTCTGTGACGAGAGTGCGATCGATACGGAGCTTGAAAAGGGCATGGACGACGTGTTAAGCGTCGTCGCACTCGGCAGAGCGGCGCGCAATGCGGGGAACCTCAAAAACCGCCAGCCGCTCTCGGAGATCGTCGTATCGAGCGAGAAGGAGCTGGATATTTCGGGTGAGCTCATGGCGGTCACGCTCGACGAGCTCAACGTCAAGAAGATGCGCCGCGTCTCGGGCGCGGAGGACTTAGTGCGCTATACGCTCAAACCGCAGTTAAAAACGCTCGGTCCGAAGTACGGAAAAAAGCTCAAAGCGATCACCGAATTTTTGAATACCTGCAACGCGGGCGAAGTGGTTGCGGCGGTGAAAAACGGCGGCTCGTACACGGTCGATCTCGACGGCGAAGTGGTGCTCTTTGAAGAGGACTTGCAGATTTTCACGCAGTCGGCGGAAGGGTACGTCGCCGTGTCCGACAGAGGTATTACCGTTGCGTTGAATACCGCGCTCACGCCCGAGCTCCTCGAAGAGGGCACAGAGCGCGAGCTCGTCTCCAAAATCCAGACGATGAGAAAGGAAGCGGGCTTTGAAGTGACCGACCGCATCGTCGTGTACTTCGCGGCGGAGGGCAGAGCCGCAGCGGTATTAAGGAAGGGAGAAATTAAGGCGGACGTGTTGGCGGAAAAAATCGTCGAGGGCGAGGGGAACGGCTACACCAAGACGCTTGACGTCAACGGCGATAAGGTGACGATCACCGTCGTTAAATTGTAAAAAATAAGATAAAACCCCGTGCATTTGAAAGTGCACGGGGTTTGTTGTTTTTGATTATTTTGTGAGCAGTTTGACTGCCTCTTTATAGACGTTCATCATGAGTTCTACCCGATCGACGGCGATGAACTCGTTGGGCTGATGGGCTACGGGTACGTCGCCCTTCATCTCCGGTCCGAATGCCGCGCCGTTTTTGAGCGCCCGCGCATACGTGCCGCCGCCGATCGCAATCGGTTCACAGCTCTCGCCGGTGTATTCCTCGAATACCGAGCGGAGCGTGGAGATGAGCGGGCTATTCTTATCGTTATAGATGGGCGCCTGATGGTGAAGAACTTCGTATTTCACACCGAGGCGGTCGAGCGCCGCCATGATCTGCTTGACCCCCATTGTGGCGGGATAGCGGATATCGCAGGTCACCGCGAGCAGTCCCTTTCTGAAATGCACGAGGTCGGGGGAGAGGGTAAGCGATCCCGTCTCGTCGCAGATTTTCGTCAAACCGTGTTTGTCCTCGAACAGATCCTCGATGACGCGCGCGATACTCGCATCGCTCCGGAACAGATTGAGCACGGGCAGAATGGCGTTTTCGCCCTCCTCGGGGGTAGAGGCGTGCGCGCTCTTGCCGTGGTATACGAACTTGCCGTTCTCGAACACGAGCCCGAGCTGTTTTGCGCGCATGCGGTCCACGGTGATGGGGCGGACGCCGCAGCAGTCGCACACCATGTTCGCGCGCTCGCCGCCCTTCATGTAAGTGAACAGACCGAGCGTTACGGGGTAGTGGAGCCGTACCTGCAAGATGCCCTTTTCCGCATAGATGACGGGGAAGTTCGCATCGGGCGAGAAGCCCGTTTCGGGGAGTTTTGCAACCGATTCATAGTGCTCGATGCACTTCCAGCCGCATTCCTCGTTGCAGCCGACGATGAGTTTGATCGTCTTGTGGGGGGCAAAGCCCTCGTCTTTCAGCATTTTTAGGGCATAGAGGGCGGCAAATGCGGGACCTTTGTCGTCCGTTGCGCCGCGTCCCCAGATTTTTCCGTCCGATACGACGCCCGCAAAGGGGGGAACTTTCCAGCCCGTGCCCGCGGGGACAACGTCGAGGTGGCACAAAATTGCAAAGTCGGTGCCCGTTCCGAAGATGACTTCTCCGATATAATTATCGTAATTTTTTGTTTCAAATCCCAGCTCGTTTGCGAGCGTAAGGAAGTGGTTTAAGCAATCGTATGCGCCTTTCCCGAAAGGCATACCCGCCTGCGGGCGGGCGAGGGAAGAGTCGATGCGGATACTTTCGCAGATGTTGTTTACCGCATCGTTGAGATATTGCGT
>CAMWQK010000088.1 GCA_947176445.1 uncultured Clostridia bacterium
GCGCCCGCACAGTCGGGATGCACCGCGATATAGCCGATGCGCTCGCCCGCCAGCGCCTTGAATGCGGAAAGCGATTTTTCGATCACCTTTCTGTCTACACAGTACGAGATACGCACATACCCGCCGACGCCGAAGCTATCCGACGGAACGAGGAGAAGTTCGTGTTTCTTCGCGCGTTCCGCGAACTGCTTTGCGTCCGCCTCGGGCGACTTCACGAACAGATAGAACGCCCCCTCGGGCAGCACACATTCAAAGCCGTACTCTGTGAGCGCGTTATAGAGAAGATCGCGGTTGCGCTTGTATTCCTCGATATCGCTCGATCTTCCGAGACACTTCGCGCACACCCGCTGAAAGAGCGCAGGGGCGCACACATAGCCGAGCGAGCGACCCGCGCCGCACACCGCATGGAAGAGCTCTTCCGCGCCCGCACAGTCGGGATGCACCGCGATATAGCCGATGCGCTCGCCCGCCAGCGAGAGCGACTTGGAGAAGGAATACAGCAGCACGGTATTTTTATAATAGCTCATGGGGAACGGAACTTGCCTATCGTAGACGAGTTCGCGGTACGGCTCGTCCGCAAGCAGATAGACGGGTGCGCCGTTTTGTTTGCTCTTGTCTTCGAGGAGCTTTGCAAGCGCAACAAGCTCGCTTGTCTCGTAGACCGCGCCCGTGGGGTTGTTGGGCGAATTGAGAATGATTGCCTTCGTCCTCTTCCCTATGGCTTTTCCGATCGCGTTCAGATCGAGATGAAAGCGCCCGTCCGCGCGCGCCTCCACCACCTTTGCTCCCGCCGCCTCGATGAATACGCGGTATTCGGGAAAGCAGGGAGTGATGACGACGACTTCGTCGCCCGCATTGCAGACGGCGCTCAGCGTGATCGTAAGCGAAGCCGCCGCGCCGCAGGTCATATAGACGTGCTCCGCCTTCACGGGCACGTTGAAATTCCGATAGAGATAGGTTGCGACCGCCGCCCGGACGTCGGGCGCGCCCGCCGCCGAGGTATAGCCGTGCAGCACTTCGGGCGGGGTATTCTGAAGGAGATGTTCGATCTCTTCGCGGACGCATTCGGGCGCGGGCACGCTGGGATTGCCGAGCGAAAAATCGAACACGTTCTCCGCGCCGATCTCCTGCTTGCGCTTATTCCCGTACTCGAAGAGCTCGCGGATCACCGACCGCTCCCTTCCGAGATCGATATTTTTTTGATTGAACATATCCCTCTATCTCCTTCCGTATATCTTGCTTAAAGTATCTTTTTTAAGAATTGCCCCGTATAACTGTTTTCAACTTTCGCGACCTCTTCGGGCGTGCCCGTGCACAGCACCGTACCGCCGCCGTCGCCGCCCTCGGGCCCCAGATCGATGAGATGATCGGCGATCTTGATGATATCGAGATTGTGCTCGATGACGAGCACGGTATTACCGCCGTCGCGCAGTTTGAGCAGAATTTTTACGAGCTTGTCCACGTCGTAGCTCGAAAGCCCCGTCGTCGGCTCGTCGAGAATGAAGAACGTCTTGCCCGTAGAGCGGCGCGCAAGCTCCGTCGCGAGTTTGACGCGCTGCGCCTCGCCGCCGGAAAGCGTTGTGGAACTCTGCCCGAGCTTAATATACCCGAGCCCCACCTCGTTGAGCGTGGAAATCTTATTGTAGATGGACGGAATGGGCTTGAAGAACTCGCACGCCTCTTCGACCGTCATATCGAGCACGTCGGCAATCGACTTGCCCTTGTACTTCACGTCGAGCGTCTCGCGGTTGTAGCGCTTTCCGCCGCACACCTCGCACGGCACGTATACGTCGGGAAGGAAGTGCATTTCGATCTTCATGATGCCGTCGCCCGAGCAGTTCTCGCACCGCCCGCCCGCGACGTTGAAGGAGAACCGCCCCGACTTGAAGCCCATCGTCTTGGCGTCGGGCGTCGCCGCGAACAGATCGCGGATATTCGTGAATACTCCCGTATAGGTTGCAGGGTTGGAGCGCGGCGTTCTGCCGATGGGCGACTGGTCGATGGCGATCACCTTATCGAAATACTCCACGCCCGAAAACGCTCCGCTCTTGCCGAGGGGCAGACGCGCCCCGCCCAAGTTATTGGAGAGAATGGGCAGAATGATCTCGTTGACGAGCGAGGACTTTCCCGAGCCCGAGACGCCCGTGACCGCCGTGATGAGCCCCGCGGGGATCTCCGCCGTGATCGACTTCAAGTTATTCTGACGACACTCCTCGACGCGGAAATACCGCCCGTCCGCCTTCTTTCGAACGGCGGGCACTTCGATCTTCCGCCGCCCCGCAAGGTAGTCGCCCGTGATGGAGCGCGGCTCGTTCATGATATCTTTCTGCGTGCCGCATGCGACGATTTCGCCGCCATGCACGCCCGCCCGAGGTCCTACGTCCACGATGTAGTCGGCGGTGCGGATGGTATCTTCGTCGTGCTCGACGACGATGAGTGTATTCCCGAGATCACGCAGTCCTTTGAGCGATTGCAGCAGCTTCTCGTTGTCGCGCTGGTGCAGTCCGATGCTCGGCTCGTCGAGGATATAGAGCACGCCCGAAAGCGCGCTGCCGATCTGCGTTGCGAGACGGATACGCTGGCTCTCTCCGCCCGAAAGCGTTGCCGCCGAACGCGACAGGGTGAGGTAGTCAAGCCCCACGCCGACAAGGAAGTGAATGCGGCTCTTAATCTCTTTTAAGACCACGTCCGCAATCGCATGCTGCGTGGGAGTGAGCTGTAAACCGTCTAAGAATTTTTCGAGCGAAGAGACGGGCATGTCGCACACCTCGGCGATATTCTTGCCGCCGACGGTCACCGCGAGCGCCTCTTTTTTCAAACGCTTTCCGTGGCATTCGGGGCAGTCGCTCGTGCGCATATACCGCTCGATATCCCACTTGACGCTATCTGAACTCGTCTGGTTATATCTGCGTTGCAGGTTGTTTGCAAACCCCTCCCAGACGCTCTTATAGGTCGAATGGAAGGAGCGGGTGTTGTATTCGAGGTCGATTTTCTCCCCGTTATTGCCGTACATCAAGAGCTCGTATATTCCCTTGGGAAGATCCTTTACGGGCACGTCCATCGAGAACTTATAGTGACGGGAGAGAGCGGAGAGATACATCTGCGTGACGGACGAGGAATCGAGGTTCCAGCCGCTGATGCGGATCGCGCCCTCGCGCAGCGTTTTGCTCTTGTCGGGACAGATGAGATCGGCGTCCACCGACTGCGTAAACCCAAGCCCCGTGCACGCGGGACACGCGCCCCACGGCGTGTTGAAGGAGAAGAGCCGCGGCTCGATCTCCTCGATAGAAATGTTACAGTCGGGGCAGGCGTAGTTGGAGGAAAAGAGCGTCTCTTCCCCGTCACAGTCGATAACAACGAGCCCGTCGGCGAGCTTTAACGCCGTTTCGAGGCTCTCCGTCAACCGCTTCAAAACGCCCCCTTTGACGACGAGGCGGTCGACGACCACGCTCACCGTGTGTTTGAGATTTTTATCGAGCTTGATCTCCTCTTGCAGATCGTACACGCTGCCGTCGATCTTGACGCGCGCAAAGCCGCTCTTGCGATAGCCCGCAAGCTCCTTCTGAAACTCGCCCTTTCTGCCACGCACGACGGGCGCATTGATGAGAATTTTACTCCCCGCGGGATACTCCATCACGCGGTCTGCGATCTCGTCCACCGTCTGGCGGCGAATTTCCCTGCCGCATTTAGGACAGTGCGGCGTGCCCGCGCGCGCAAATAAAAGGCGCAGATAGTCGTAAATCTCCGTGACCGTGCCCACCGTGGAGCGCGGGTTGTGCGAAGTCGTCTTCTGATCGATGGAGATGGCGGGAGATAGCCCCTCGATACTCTCCACGTCCGGCTTTTCCATCATACCGAGGAACTGCCGCGCGTAGGAAGAGAGGCTCTCCATATACCGCCGCTGTCCTTCGGCAAAGATGGTATCGAACGCGAGCGTACTCTTGCCGCTGCCCGAAAGCCCCGTAAACACGGTGAGACTTCCGCGCGGAATGTGCACGCTCACGTTCTTCAGATTATTCTCTTTCGCGCCTTTTACAAAAATTTCGTCGTTCATTTCTAATTCCTGTTGTAATCTTAGCGATATCCGAAACTTTATTTCGTTCTGTACCAATATTCGTAAATCTTTTTGAAGCCGAGGCTGATAAACAGCTCGCTTGCGGCGTAGTTGGATTTTTCTGCCTGAATGTGCGCCTTCTCCGCGCCCAGCTTCTTGCCCTCGCTCAAAATGCGTGTACAGATACGCTTTGCAATTCCCTTGCGGCGATAATCTCTATGTACGCGCAGATCGAATAAGCCGACGTATCCGCCCTCGACAACGCCCATGCCGATCCCGACGGGCTTCTCCCCGTCGCAGGCGATCACGAATACTGTCTCTCCGCGAATGAGCGCGAAACTTCTGTTCGGTCCGTGCGTAAGATCTCTGAGCGCACGGTACCACTCCTCCGTCGGCGTGCGGCTTACAATCAAATCCGCACTTTCCACGCTCTCCCGAATGCGGTCGAGCTCGAACCCGACGACGGACGTCTCGATCGCATATCCGCGCTCTTTGAGCTCCGCATCCAGACGCCTGTCCGCGGCGGTGAGGCGGAATCTGCACGGTTTGTTCTCCGCATGGTACCGCTCTTCCGTGAGCTCGATCTTCTCCGAAAGGGGCAGCGTAGAGGGCGCAGACAGCCATACGCAGTTGCCGCGGCGGGCGGTCCACTCGTCAAATCGGAGTTCCCAGCCGTCGTAGCGTTCCGTCTTGCGGGCGGGGCACGCCCGCGTGGAAAGCTCCTCCATATAGTCCATGTTCGCGATAAAGCGCAGCTGCGTTAAGATCTGCCGCCAGCTCGTGCCGGCGTACGCGATCTCCCGCGCGCGGGAGGCGTTGTGCTTGCCGATCGCGAGCAC
>CAMWQK010000089.1 GCA_947176445.1 uncultured Clostridia bacterium
TTTTTTTTCAAGCAGAAGACGGCATACGAGATCATGCCTCGTCTCGTGGGCTCGGCCATGTGTATAAGAGACAGCTCGTCTGCCGCCATCTGCGTTGCCCTCAGCTTTGCGCTCTCCTATCTCAAACTTTGGGAGATGCCGCAGGGCGGCTCCGTTACCTTCGCCTCCCTCCTTCCGCTCATGATCTATTCGTATATGTTCGGCACGAAGAAGGGCGTGTTTGCGGGGCTTATTTACGGCGTATTGCAGGCGGTGCAGGACCCCTGGATCATTCACCCCGCGCAGTTCCTGCTCGACTATCCCGTCGCATTTGCGGCGATCGGCGTTACGGGAATGTTTGCGAATATGCAAAAGCTCGAAAAACTCCCGCAGGTACAGTTCGCGCTCGGCGCGATCGTAGCGAGCGTTCTGCGCTTCGTATCGCACGTGCTCTCGGGCGTGTTCGCCTTCTCCGCCTACGCCGCCGACGCGGGCATGAACGTTTGGGCGTACTCGACCGCCTATAACTCCTTCGTGTTCGTGGACGTCGCACTCGTGATCGTCGCGGGCGTGCTCGCGTTCAGCTCCCCTTCCCTCGTAAAACAGGCGCGCAAGTTCCGTATCGTTGAAAAGAAACCCAAGGGGGAAGTGCAGGAAACCCCTGAAAATGCGCTTGACAACTGATACGTTTTCAGTTAGAATAAAGAAAAAACAGGAGGAACACGGGCTTGCGTTTTTGATTTCCCGAAAATTTGAGACTGCACCAAAGAGGAGCGCATATTGCGCTCTCGTTTGCGTGCGCTCGCAGGAAATCGCCCGTCATATCCGAAATAAGAGCCCTCGGGGGCTTATATTCCGTACGGTGATTTCCGTGCGGAATTTTTTATTCGGAGTGAAAAAATATGTCATATATCCAGATCGAACACTTGAACTTTACCTATCCCGACGCGGTCGAGCCCGTGTTTTCCGATTTCTCGCTTCATCTCGACAGCGACTGGAAGCTCGGACTGACGGGCAGGAACGGCAGAGGCAAAACCACCCTCTTGCGCCTTCTCAGCGGACAATTAAAGGGCGAAGGGCGCATTACGTGCAATCTCCCCCTGCGGCAATTCCCCTGCGACATTCCCGATCCCGAAAAGTGCGCATACGAGATCGCGGAAAGCATCGCGCCCGAAGCGGAGCTTTGGCGCATTCAGCGGGAAATGGCACTTTTGAACCTGCCCGAAGAGACCTTATACCGCCCCTTTTCCACGCTTTCGGGCGGGGAGCGGACGAAGTTTCTCCTCGCCGCGCTGTTTGCCTGTGAGGGCTACCCTCTCTTAGACGAACCGACCGACCACCTCGACGGCGCGGGGCGGGCGTGCATTGCAAAATACCTCTCGGGAAAGCGCGGCTTCCTCGTCGTATCGCACGACAGAGCCTTTCTCGATAGCTGTTGCGATCATATTCTCTCGCTTAGTAGAAGCGGCGCGGAGCTTGTACGCGGCAATTACTCTGTGTGGCGGGAGGAACGCGACAAGGCGGAACGGGCAGACAGAGCGGCAAAGGAGAAGCTCGAAAGCGAGCGCACCCGCCTCGCCGCGGCGACAAAGCGCACCGCCGATTGGGCAAACAGGGCGGAAAAGGAAAAATTCCACCTCGACAAGGACGCAGGTATCGACCGCGGCTACCTCGGCGCGAAGGCGGCAAAACTGCAAAAGCGGGCAAATGCCACCAAAGAGCGCCGAGCAAAGGCAGAGGCGGAAATCAAAGAACTTCTCAAAAAGGAAGAGACAGACGAGGAGCTCAAACTGTGCGCCGCGCCCTTCTATAAGAGCGAGCTGCTGCGCCTGAACGGTATCACGGTGAAATTCGGCGAGCGTACCCTCTTTTCCGATTTAAGCTTTGCCGTAAACGCGGGCGAGCGCGTCGTGCTCTCAGGCGGAAACGGCACGGGAAAGAGCACGCTGTTTCAGATCGTCACGGGCGGATTTTCGGAATATACGGGCGAGCTGTATGTGCCTAAGAGGCTGAAAATTTCGTACGTACCGCAGATTTACGAGTACCGCGGCACGCTCCAGAGCTACGCCGCCGAAAAGGAGATCGACGAGGGCTACTTCAAGGCGATCCTTGCAAAGCTCGGGTTCGATCCGCGTGACTTTACGCGCGATATGCGCCTCTTCTCCGACGGGCAAAAAAAGAAAGCCGCGCTTGCGCGCAGCCTCTGTGAAAAAGCAAATCTCTATATTTGGGACGAGCCGCTCAACTATTTAGACGTCATCGCGCGCGAGCAGCTGGAGCGCGCCGTCCTCGCCTCGAACGCGACGATCCTCTTTGCGGAGCACGATAGCTCGTTCGTCGAGCACATTGCCACCCGCCGCATTGTGCTCGGGTGAATTCGTAAATCAGATAAACTGCAACAAATCAACAAGCACCGCAAAGCCTAAGAGAAGCACAAAGCCGACGGCGTGAATAATTGCCTCGATCTTGCGGCTGATGGGCTTGCCGCGTACCCACTCGATCGCCGTGAACACCACCTTGCTCCCGTCGAGCGCGGGAATGGGTAACAGGTTGAATACGGCGAGGTTGACCCCGATAAAGCTACCGATCTCGAGGAAGGCGCGGAACCCGCGCGAGACCATCTGCGACGTCATGCTGATCGTCGTTACCGGTCCGCCCAGAGCGGCGATCCCGAGCTGACCCGTTAAAAGCTCGCCGATGACCTTGAAGATCGAGCCTGCGATCTTGAACGAATAGACAAACGAGCGGCCGAGCGTCTCGAAAAATCCGAACTTATAATAGGTCGTCGCGAGCTGCTCGACTCCGTCCTCGTTGTCCATGCCGAGCGCGCGCCAGACGCAGTTGAAATCGGCGCTGTTTTTGACGTTCACATCCTCGCGGAGCATGATACTCACCGTTATCTCCTCGCGGATGTTTTTATCGTCCTCCGTCTTGCCGACAACGCGCGATATCTTCATCTCTACCATATCGCCCTTGTGCTTGCCGTTGACTGCCTTAGCGATGTCGGTCGTGAGATACAGGCTTCTCCCGTCCGCTTCGAGCATGATATCCAGATCCTGCAAGCTGTACTCCGCGCGATACTCCTCCGTCGGCGCATCCATCTTCCATACGGCGATCATCGACTGTCCGTAGCCGAAGAACCCGACAAGGATCATAAAGAGCGCCAAAAGATAGTTCATGAGCGCGCCCGCAATCAGCACGATGATGCGCTGCCACGGCTTTTTGTTGGTGAACGCGTCGGGATGGAGTTCCTTTTTGACGGGCTTGATCTCCTCAACGGGCGCGCTCGCCTCGGGCTCCGCAGGCGCTAAATCGGCAAATACCTGCTCCTCTTCGTCCTTCTTTCTCTTCTTTTTTGGGGTCGGCTCCTCTTCGAGACCGTCCTCCCCGTCGAACGCGCAATAGCCGCCGAGCGGAATGAGACGGATCGCGAACAGCTCGCCCGTCTTTTTGCTCTTCCGCTTAAAGAGGGCGGGTCCGAACCCGATCGAGAACTCGTTGATCTTGAAATGAAAGATCTTTCCCGCGATATAGTGCCCGAACTCGTGAATGGTGATCATGACGAGGAGCATTAAAATAGCGAGGAGCACCGAACCGATCGTACCCCATACGCTTAAAAGATTATTTTCCATAGATAAATTCCGTTGCCTTGCGGCGCGCGAGCGCATCCGCCTCTTGAAGCGCCCCGAAGGAGGACGCCGCCCCGTTCGGAATGCGCGCAAGCGTTTCTCCAATAGTCTCCGCGATTTTACTAAAAGGTATACTCCCGCTTAAAAACGCGCGCACCGCCTCTTCGCCCGCACCGTTGAGCACGGTAGGCGCAGTGCCCCCTTCCTTCCCCGCCGCAAGAGCGAGCGAGAAACAGGGAAAGTTCTCCTCTTTGAGCCGCTCAAAGTGGAGCGCCGAAAGCTGAACAAGGTCGAGCTGCGGCGAGCAAGGTAGCCGCTCGGGATAGGTGAGCGCAAGCTGAATGGGAATGCGCATATCGGGATACCCGAGCTGCGCGATCGCCGCGCCGTCCTCGAAGTATACGAGCGAATGCACGATACTCTCGGGGTGCACGACCGCCTCGATCCTGTCAAAGTCCGTATTGTACAGCCATTTTGCCTCGATCACCTCGTAGCCCTTGTTGAGAAGGGTCGCACTGTCGATGGTGATCTTCGCGCCCATGCTCCACGTGGGGTGTTTGAGCGCGTCCTGCGCGGTGACGCGGGCAAGCTGCTCCTTGGTAAAATTCCTGAACGGTCCGCCGCTCGCCGTTAAGACAAGGCGGGCAAAGGGCGCATTCCTTTGGAAGGAGAGCGCCTGAAAGAGCGCGGAATGCTCGCTGTCTACGGGCACGAGGTCGAGCCCGCGCTTTTCCACCTCGCGCATGACGAGCTCGCCGCCGCACACGAGCGACTCCTTGTTGGCAAGCGCAATCTTCTTATTCAGCTCTGCCGCACGGAGGGTATAGGCAAGCCCCGCAAAGCCCCCCGCCGCGATGAAGGCGACGTCCGCCCCGTCAAAGCAGTGCGATAAAATTTCGTCGCCCGAAAGTGCGCGACTGCCGCTCGGCAGATCGAGCTCGCCGCCGCCCGCGATTGCCGCAAAATCGGGCTTGAACTCGTGCGCGAGCCGACAGAGTCCGTCGCCCTTTCTCCCCGCAACGAGCGCGGAAAAGCGGAAACGCTCGGGATAGCGGCGGACGACCTCCGCCACTTGCAACCCGATATTTCCCGTACAACCGATGAGACTGATATTTATCATACGTTTCCTCTTTCTCTTAAAAAAAGCCTCCGCGCCCGCGCGGGCCCGGTTGAACGATTTATAATGGCGTTATCCCGGTGTGATGTGTCGGATATACCGAACGCAAGAGGCCATGGG
>CAMWQK010000090.1 GCA_947176445.1 uncultured Clostridia bacterium
GAAGAGATCGGAGAGCGCAAGCGCCGTGTTGAAGTCGTCTTCCATCGCGTGATCGAACGACTCATCGATCCGCCCGTCCGTGCCCGTCTCGTTCGGGAACGCCTTCTCCGCCGCCGCAATGACGGAATAGAACTTGACGAGGTGCGCCTCCGCCTCGGGAAAGAGCGCGTCCGTAATGTTGATGTCCGCGCGGTAGTTGGTGGAGAGGAGCGCGAACTTGATCGCCTCGTCCGAATATTTTTTGAGCAGATCTTCGAGGAGCAGGCTGTTGCCGAGCGACTTGCTCATCTTCTGCCCGTTGACCTTGATGAGCCCGTTATGCGTCCAGTATTTTGCAAACCGCTTGCCCGTGAGCGCTTCCGACTGCGCGATCTCGTTCTCGTGGTGCGGGAAGATGAGGTCTCTGCCGCCGCCGTGAATGTCGATCTGATCGCCGAACGCCGCGCGGTTCATCGCCGAGCACTCGATGTGCCAGCCCGGTCTGCCCTTGCCCCAGGGAGAATCCCAACTGATCTCGCCCTCTTTCGCCTTCTTCCAGAGCGCGAAATCGTAGGCGTTCTTCTTCGCCGCGTCGTTCTCCACGCGCACGCCGTCGAGCGCGTCCTCCTTGCTCCGCCCCGAGAGCTGCCCGTAGGCGGGATAGCTGTCTACGTCGAAATACACGTCGCCGTTCTCCGCAGCGTAGGCATGTCCCTTTTGAATGAGCTCTTTAATGAAGGAAATGATATTGCCGATGTTCTCCGTTGCTTTCAGCCAGAGCGTGGGCTCGTCGACGTTCAGCTCCCGCATGACCCTGTCGATCTTCTCGATCATCTGCGCGGCGTACTTATCGGCGGGAATGCCCGTCTCGCGGGATTTCGCGATGATCTTGTCGTCCACGTCCGTATAGTTGCGGGCGTACTTGACCTCGTACCCCTGCTTTTCGAGGAACTTGCGGAAGATATCGTAGATGAGCGCCTGATACCCGTGCCCCACGTGCGCCTCGCCCGAGACGGTGATCCCGCACGCGTACATCTTCACCTTCCCCTGTTCGAGCGGTTCGAAGTTCTCCTTCTTTCTTGTCAATGAATTATATATCTTCATACTTCACCTTCTTTTTCGTTTTGAGCAGCGAGGGCTTTGAGCCTCTCTTCGAGCGCATACACCCGCGCCCTTAACGCACAGACCTCTTTGAGCAGCGGATCTTCCTTTTCTGGGAGCAGATCCTGCGACTTTTTTCCGTTGATCCGCACGACGCGCGCAGGGATCCCGACGACGGTTGCGTACGGCGGAACTTCCTTCAACACGACCGCGCCCGCGCCGATGCGTGCACCCTCGCCCACCGTGAATCCGCCGAGCACCTTTGCCCCGCTCGAGATGACGGCGTTTTTCTTCACCGTCGGGTGGCGTTTGCCGTGCTCCTTGCCCGTGCCGCCGAGCGTCACGCCCTGATAGATGATAACGCCCTCTTCCACTTCCGCCGTCTCGCCGATGACGACGCCCATGCCGTGGTCGATGAATACGCCGGGGGCGATCTTCGCGGCGGGGTGGATTTCAATGCCCGTGCGGAACTTTGCCCACTGCGAGAGCATGCGCGCAAGCAGTTTGAAGTGAATGCGGTAGAAGAAGTTCGCCCGTCTGTGCCAGATGAGCGCACGCACGCCCGAATAGGTGAGCCAGATTTCCAGCTTATTGCGGGCGGCGGGATCGTTCCGCTTCGCCGCATCGATATCCTTTCTCAACTTGGAAAAAAACAATGACTTCCGCCCTCTCCCGATCTGAACTGTGAAGGGACGACCTTATTATAATCATCGTTACGCGTTTTAGAGCCGAGAAAGACAAGGCGCGCGAGGACAACCCGAAGGAGTTTACTGAGGCGTAAACGACGGAGGGTTGCCACAGCGCAACGCCGTATTTCGAAGGCTATCAGACGCGCGTAAAATTATTGTAAAATAAAGCGCCCTTATATACTATTATATAAAGGCGATCTGTTCGCTGTTCCACCTCTCGGCAAAATGTTAAATTAAGTTTACCACGGAATTATTCCGCCGTCAAGCGTTTGATCGGCAGACACGTTATTTTATATTCCGCGAGGCAGAGATCGCGCATCTCCTCGTTGAAAATCTTCCGCTCGACGAGGTAGCTCACGACGACGTCGCGCACGTTATCGTCCTTGAGCGAGAACCCGCACACCGCGAGAAGATTGGCAAGATCGGTCGACGAGACGCGGCACACGAGCGCTAAGGCGAGGATGGTATTCTTTTCGGGATAGAGCTTGCCCTTGCAGATCCTCTGCCAGAACCGCGGCTCGATATCGAGCTTTTCGCCGACGCCTGTCACCGTCTCGTCGTAGCGGGCGAGCACGGAGGGCAAAATCTTTGCAAAGGTGTATTTCCTGCGCAGGTCGCGAAGGCGTTCCCGCAGCGGAATAAAGGAAAAGGAAAAGGTGAACTCCGTATCCGAGAGCCCGTTTTTGAACGTTTTCAGAAGCCCCGCGCAGTCCTTCTGGTAGGAGAGGCGCATGAGCTCGGAATTGCGGCGGGCAACGTTGCCGTCCGTCGAAATAAAGATGAGATCGGGACGCTGGTACCCTTCGAGCGCGGAAATGCGCACGTAGTCCGAATACACGGCGCAAAAATGCTCGTCGAGCCCCGTTACGAAATTATTTTCCATGAGAATATTGTACCATTCCGCGGCAAAAACGGCAAGAGGTTTTGCCCGCCGAAGTAAAAAAAGTTTGCCCGTGCCGCAATATTTCACATAAATAAGGCGAAAAACACCGCAAATCGCTTCTTTCCCGCCTGAAATTACAAAAATGTGAAAATCATTCATTCTTAGGATATTATTGATAATTCACATAAAATCCCACGGTTTTTAGAAAAATTTATCGGAGCACCCCTTCATTTGCTTGCTAAATTTTCATGACTGTGTTAAAATTTTACATGATTGAAAAATAAGATTGACGTTGGAGGCGTAAAGGTAACATGAAACGGGACCGTATCGAAGAAATTGCCGAACTGCTTGACAAACGCGGAAAGCTCACGCTCGAACAGCTTGACGGGTTTTTCCCCAATGTGTCGCAAATGACGCTTCGGCGCGATTTGTTGCAGCTTGAACAGGACGGGCGCATCATCCGCATTCGCGGCGGTGCGATGTCGGTAAAGGAGGTGCGCAAGGTATCGGGCGAAGCGTATACGAAAAAGACGGCGATCCACGCAGACGAAAAGCTCGCCATCGCACAGAAGGCGGCGGCGCTTGTGGATAGCAACACCTCTCTGTTCATCGACGGCGGAACGACCGCGCTCGCGCTCGCAAAAGAGCTTCCCGATATGAACATTCACGTGTTCACGAACGGGCTTGCCGTTGCCATCGAGCTCTCGCAGAAGAAGAATATGCACGTAACCATGCTCGGCGGACAGGTGATGAAGGATAACCTCTCTACTGCTTCCCCCGTTGCAAAGGCGTATTTCGACGCGATGAACTTCGAACTTGCGATTATTTCCGCGACGGCGTTCACCCCCGAGAACGGATTTTCGTGCGGGGCGCAGATCGAGGCGGATCTCCTCCGTCAGGCGCGCAAAAAGGCGAAGTCCATGTATATGATGCTCGACAGTTCGAAGATCGGCAAGATCATGCCCTATACCTTTGCACACATCGAGGATATCGACGTTCTGATTACGGACGAAAACTTCCCCGCCGACCTCAAAGAGTTGTTCACGCAGAAAAATATTGTGGTAATGTGATTGTTTCGAACGATTTGTTTTCCTCGCGAAACATAATTATAAAAAACAGACGGGAAAATCCCGTCTGTTTTTATTTTTCTGCCCTCTCCTCTTCCATAATTGCCGCAATTTCTTCGATCCGCTTTACCGTTTGCCACAGCGCCTCTTTTATCAGCTCCCTGCGCTTTTCTTCCCGATCGTCCGCCGCCCAGAATTCGCAACCCGCATCCAGTGCTTTCCGATCTTTATTTCTTTTTCTGGAAAGTTCCGGACAGATACAGTGCCCCACGCCCGCCCTTCGAATATGCGCATTTACTTTTACATAGTAGCAGCAAAAATATTTACAGTTTTCGCATGTTTTTTCGTCCATAATCAGTACTCCTCTGAAGTAATTATATCAAATAAATAACGAAATAGGGTCAACATACCCAAAATGGGTACTATTTTTTTACAAATAGCTCTTTGCTTTAAGTGTAGTATATCATAGAATAATATAAAATTGTTGACTTACATCAAGAAATGATGTAAAAAAACAGACGGGAAAATCCCGTCTGTTTTCTTATACATAATGTAATAGGTTTAACCGAAGAACATATCCTCGGAGCTCTCCCGCTCACAGGCGGTGGAGAGGTTTAAGCACATATCGGTATCGAGCACCTTCCTGCTCTTTCCGTCCTTTCTGAGGTACACGTGCTTGCCGTTCGTCGTATAAATTCCGCCGTCGCTGCAAAGTGCAAAGTCGCAGACGCCGCTCTCGATGGGCACTGCCTTTCCGTTTTCGAGTTTGACGAGCTTCCAGCTCATCGGAATAAATCCGTACTCCCGATCCTTGAACTTTTTATTGCGCTTGAGCTCCTTCTCCGCCTCGATGAGATTGCCGTCGACGTACAGCTTTTTGCGATCGGCGTCCCTTCCCTTTGCGGGGTTCGCGCCGCCCGAGGTCTCGCTCGTGAGCCCCTTGCCCGTGAAGATCGTGACAAAGAACTGCACGAACATGACGAGTGCCTGCACGATGCGCACGGGGATCATGAGAATTTCGAGGAACGGATTGCCGCTCTTTTTCTCCTTATTCGGACGCTGAATGCAATACAGCGTGC
>CAMWQK010000091.1 GCA_947176445.1 uncultured Clostridia bacterium
ATGCGTGGGAGCGCGGCGTAGAGCCGTGGGTGTTCTACGGCGAAGAGGAGAAGCCGCTCTACGAAGAGGCGGCGCGCAACGGCGCGAAGCTGTTTACGGCAAACGATCCCGCTCGCGCGATCGGGGTACTGAAAGAGTTAAAAATTCGCGATTGAGATAAGACACGGATATTTGCGACGAACATAAGGAGAGACAGAATGAGTGTTATAACGATTGTGGGCGCGGGAATGATGGGTTCGGCAATGAGCGTTCCCGCCGCAGATAACGGGCATGAGGTACGGCTCGTGGGAACGCCGCTCGACGGCGAGATCATCAAACGTCTCAAAGAGGACGGCTATCATATCACCCTCAAAAGAAACTTGCCAAAGAGCGTTACATATTACAGCGTAGACGAGCTCGACAGGGCGCTTGACGGCGTCGAGCTTGTCATCGGCGGCGTGAGTAGCTTCGGCGTGGAGTGGTTCGGAAGCGAAGTTCTGCAAAAAATCCCGCGGGGCGTGCCCGTTCTTTCCATCACCAAGGGGCTGTATGCCGAAGAAGACGGTACGCTCGTCGCATTCCCCGACTATCTGACGAGGTTCGAAGGCGGCAGGGAGCATTCGTTCAACGCCGTCGGCGGACCCTGCATCAGTTTCGAGATCGCCGATCGGATACATACCTTCGTCGCCTTCTGCGGGCACGACATGAACGTTTTGAAAACACTCAAAGAGATGCTCTCCACGGAGTACTACCATATCAACCTGACGACGGACGTCATGGGCTTGGAGACGGCGGTCGCCATGAAGAACGCATATGCGCTCGGCGTATCGCTCGCGATCGGCATGGGCGAGAAGGAGCGCGGAGAGGGCTGTGCGGAAAAATACAATCCGCAGGCAGCGCTGTTTGCACAGAGCGTGCGGGAGATGAAAAGGCTCTTAAAGCTCGCGGGCGGGAACAGCGACGAGATCCTCTATGGTGCGGGCGACTTATACGTGACCATCTACGGTGGCAGAACGCGTCGGCTCGGGATCCTGCTCGGAAGGGGGTTGACCTTTCCCGCGGCGAAGGAGCAGCTCAGCGGCGTCACGCTCGAATCGGTCGCCGTCACCAAGGCGGTCATCGGGGCAGTCATGGAACAGGAAAAGCGGGGCAAAGCAAAATTGAGCGACTATCCGCTTCTTTCGCACATCTACGACATGCTGATCGAAAAGACGACGGTCAATATCCCCTGGAAAGACTTTGAAGAAGAAAAATAAAAAAGACCTCCGCCAAACGCGGAGGTTCTTTTTTTGTGTCCGTTAGATGTTAAGGATGCGGATAATCCTCTTGTTAAGAACCATGAACACAATGTCAAGGATCCAGATGATGTTCCAGCCTAACAGCAGACGAAGAATACCTGCTACGATCTTGCCCTCGCTCAATCTCGTAAGAACGCCGAGAATCCAGCTCGTGACGGGAATGATTGCCAGAATGACGCTGACAATGTAGCTCAGACCAAAGTAATCCTTATTGCTCTTTGCCATTTTTCCATCTCCTTTATTTTATTTTTAATTGCTACTGTCATTATACCATGATATGCGAAAATGTCAAGTATCTTTCTGATATTTTCACAAAAAACAGTAAATGCAATTAAAAATGGATCAAAAATGCGGATTTTACTATATTTCGATATTTATCAAAATAAATATTTCGATGAGTATCGAATTACAGTTTTTCGCTTCGGAATGCAAGCCCTGTCTCTACGTCCTTCCATACAAGCTCGGTTTCCGTCGCAACAAGGTAAGAGTGCGGGGAATTATCCTTCGGGATGGAGACGGAGCCGCAGTTGACGTAAGTGTAATTTCCGCGCGGCTCGAAGACGGGGACGTGGAAGTGCCCGTTGAGGAGCAGATCGCCCTCATTTAAGATCGCGGGCGTCTTGTGCCCGTGCGTTGCAACGACCGTGCGCTTTCCGAGCGGGAAGAAGCAGAACTCGGAGAGAATGGGAAATTCGAGCACCATCTGATCGACCTCGCTGTCGCAGTTGCCGCGCACGCAGAGGAGATGTTCTTTGAGCGAGTTGAGAATTTCCGCGCAGCCGAGCGTGGAATAGTCCCTCGGCAGCGGATTGCGCGCGCCGTGATAGAGGAGGTCGCCGAGCAGCAACAGCTTGTCCGCCTTTTCTTCTGAAAACCGCTCTTTGAGCAGGTTGCAATAGTACTGTGATCCGTGAATATCGGATGCGATCATGAGTTTCATAGCGTTTCTCCCGAAAGGAATTTTTTGATTGCGGTGAGCACGCCGCCCTCGTTGTTGGCGGGTACGGTGCGCCGTATCATGCGCTTCAACGGGGGATAGGCGTTCTCCGGCACGTACGCCCGCCCGCTTTCGAGCAGCATTTCGTAGTCGTTCATGTGGTCGCCGAAGGAGACGCACTCTTCTTTTTTGAAGTGGAAGTAGGAGCGGATAAACCGCATCGCCTCGCCCTTGTTGGCGGTGGGGGCGGAGACGTCGCACCAGTCAAAGCCGGAGAGAATGGTGCGGAGCTTCGGAAGACGCTTCGGGAGCACTTTGATGCAGTTCTCCGCTGCGGCGATCTCGTCGTATACGGCGATCTTGCAGCAATCTTCCCTGCCGATGACTTCTATAAGGTCGCTCACCTTCTTGCAGTTGGTGTAGGACGCCATCGCGTACTTGAAAAACGGCATTTCGTTGTTCTCTATGTAGGCAAAATCCGTGCCGCACAGCATCGGATAGAGGTGGGGCAGAGCACGGATCTTTCTGATCGCGTCCTCTGCGTCCGCATCGTCGACGGGGTTGCAGTACAGCGTCTCCTCGCGGTACTTCACGAGTGCGCCGTTCTCGCAGATGAACACGACTTTATCGGCAACAGGTGCGAATAATTTGCGTAAATTCGCATACTGTCTGCCCGAGGCGGGCGAAAACAGCACCCCGCGCGCGGAGAGCTTTTCGATGAGATCGAAGATCTCTTCGGGTAAGTTTTTATTCTCGTCGAGGAGCGTCCCGTCGAGATCGCTTGCGATGAACTTGATCATAAGCCTCCGTTAAAAGATGGGGGTGAACAGACTGAGGATCGCGCCGACGGCGCGTTCAAAGGGCTTGGGGTCGGGCACGTTGCTGCCCGCTTCCCACAGATCGAGAAAATCCCGTTCGATTTTTCCCGTGAGCTCGCGGGAAAAGAGAAACGCACCACACTCCCGTTGCAGTATGAGGCTGCGGTAGTCGAGGTTGTGCGAGGTTACGGCGCAGATTTCTCCGTCCGCCGTCACGCTCTTCGCGTGCAGAAACCCTGCGGTATACTCGCGCACGGCAACGCCGCTTTTTATGAGCTTCCGCGCAAAACGGCGGGTGAGCAGAAAAACACTCCGCTTATCGGGAATATGCGGGATCATGATCCGCACGTCAACTCCCGCTTCGGCGGCAGAGGCGAGCGCGTGACAGGTGAGACTGTCCGGCGCGAGATAGGGGGTGCAGAAATACAGCGTGGACTTTGCAATGTTTGCAAGGTGGATGATCCCCGCCCCGTATCCGCGGTCGAGCGCAGGAATGCAGGGAATTTCCCCGTTTTGCGCGGGCAGTTGCTCCAAAAGTTTCAGCATTGTCGCTTTGTCGCGCATGTCCCAATGCGCCGCATACTCCCGCGCAAAGGCGAGCGCGGGTGCGCCCGTGAGCGAGATCGTCGTGTCCTTCCAATGCCCATAGCGGATAAGTTCGCCGATGTACTCGTCGGCAAGGTTGATCCCGCCGAGGAAGACCGTCTCCCCGTCGATGATCGCGCACTTGCGGTGATCGCGCACGTTGGACGCGATCGGCGAAAGAGGGCGAAGTCTCTTTGCAACGCGTGCTTGGATATTCTGCCGCGCAAGCTCCCTCGGGTAGCGCTTCGGAAGGCTGAGCGCACAGCCGAAGTCGTCATAGACGAGTCGCACGTCCACGCCGCAACGCGCCCGTTCGGTGAGCGCGTCCTTGACGGCGTTCCAGAATTTTCCGTCCGATACGATGTAATATTCGAGCCAGATAAACCGTTTCGCCTGAGAGATCGCCCTGATGAGCGCGGGCATGAAGTCCGTGCCCGTCGGAAAGTACTCCGCATTCTTCGCAAAACACGGCTTGCATGCGCACTGCGAGGAGACGGTCGCACCGAGGCGATCAGGCACCGTATCCGAAAAAACGCCCCTTGTCGGGGCAATTTTCGTTTGAAGTTTGGGTCTGCGCGCAAAGAGGCAGATGATCGCGCCCGTCCAAGGGAGGAGCACGATGAGCGTGAGCTGACCTGTTTTGCAGGCGGCGTCCGCAGCCGAGAGCGCAACCAAAAGGGCGGCGGCGAGGGCGAACACCCTCTCGAGCGCGGCAAGCGGCGCAAGTGCGCGCGGCAGATATACGGCAAGCCCGACCGTGAGCGCAAATAAAAGCGCAAAGACGAGTGCGCAGGGAAAGAGCCTGCCGAGAAAAAAGTGTCGTATTTTTCGCATAGCGGTCGTATTATGTAAAAGACGCTTTGACCGCCGAAATGTGTTGTCTTAAATCAATTCGATGACGTGCAGATCGCTGATCGGCGAGACAGGGTTACCCACGCGGGAGGCAAACGCCTCCGCCGCGCGCTCCGCAGGGAAGCTGACGACGTTGACGAACGAAAGATCGATCGCCTCGTTGACGAGCAGATTGATCGCCGAGGGGATATTGTCCGGATTTCCCGTGATCCCGTAGAGGGTGAGGTGCTTTTTGAGCATCTCCTCGAAGGAAATCTGGATGCCCTCTCCCGCGAAGCCGCAGAAGGCGACCTTGCCGCCTCTCGCACAT
>CAMWQK010000092.1 GCA_947176445.1 uncultured Clostridia bacterium
TCGTTCTCGTGGGCGTACGCAGAATGCTGAAAAAGCGCGCGCAGGAGAAATATGCAAAGGCAGTTGTCAAGCGCGAGAAGCGGGAGAAACCGCAAAAGCCCGCGAAACCCGTAAAGGAACCCAAACCCGTTGAACCCATCGACGAGAACGATCCTTACAATAAATAATGAAAAGCAAAATCCCCGCTCATTCCGAGCGGGGATTTTTCATATGTTCCACCTGCTGAAATTTAGTATATTTATTGCACTACTAATATTTCGTAGTGTCAACTAAAATTTAGTAGTTTCGTGTACAATGGATTCATGGCATATGAAATCAGACATCGCATAAGAGCATTGAGAAAGGAACAAGGCTTAACGCAAAAACAGTTAGCCGCTATGCTGAATAAATCAGAGACAGGGCTTGCAAGCTGGGAGCAAGGGCTATCCGAACCGAGCGTCACGGACATTCGCATGTTATGCGCAATTTTCGGCGTGAGCGCCGATTATTTATTGGGTTTAGACGACAAATAATGCTTGCAGTTCTTGTAAGCATATGTTAAAATACAGATAATAAAAAACGTGCCACCGGGTACTGTGAATGTTTCGGCATTCCGATTTGCGACGTTAGGTCTTTGCAGTCGCAAACGGGGTGCTTTTTTTAAGGACTTTATGAACAAACTCAAAGAATATTTCCAAAATTTCACCCTGCTTGATTATCTGCTCTGGGCGGGCTCTGTTATCGCGATCATTCTCGCCTTCTTCCTCTGCGGAAACACCGACTACCTCAACCTTGCAGGCTCGCTCATCGGTGCGACGTCGCTCATTCTCATTGCGAAGGGGCAGGTCGCGGGGCAGTTTCTCGGCGTGCTCTTCGCCTCATTTTACGGGTACGTCTCCTTCACCTTCCGCTACTACGGGGAGATGATCACCTACCTTGGCATGACCGCGCCGATGGCGTTCGCCTCGCTCATCAGCTGGCTGCGCCACCCCGCCAAGGGCAGGCGCGAGGTGGAAGTCAACACCCTGAAAAAGCGCGAATACCTCTGCATTGCCGCGATCACGCTTGCGGTGACCGTCGCGTTCTATTTTATTCTCGACGCGCTCGGCACGAACAATCTCATTATGAGCACCGTCTCCGTACTCACGAGCTTTTCTGCCGTCGCGCTGACGCTGCGCCGCAGTCCATATTACGCGCTGTGTTATGCGCTCAACGACATCGTGCTCATCATTCTCTGGGCGCTTGCGGCGACGGAGAACAGCGAATACCTCGCGCTCGTCGTCTGCTTCTCCGTCTTTCTCGTCAACGATCTGTACGGGCTCATCAGTTGGTCGAAGATGTTAAAGCGGCAGAAGAATGACCGCAACAAACAATAAAAAAAGGTGATGCCTTGCATCACCTTTTTTATGACTTCGTAACTTTTCTTAATCCTTTCGGAAGATGATTTTTCAGAATACCGTTTACGAGTTTTCCGAGCCCCAAAGGGAAGCCGTTGAAGCACACGGCGCACCAGCCGTTTTTGCCCTCGGCTTCGACCGTCTCGCCGTGGAGATACTTTTCGCATTCCTCTTCCGTCAGATCGACGCGGTTCACCTCACTCCCCTTCACGCACATGGCAAGCGCATGCGCGGGCTTGAAGATGCGCCCGTCCCACTCGCCCAGCTCTATGCCGGCGCGGAGCACGCGAACGCCCTTTAAGTCGGGCATGCCCTCGGGAATGAGATACATTCTGCCGTCCGCAAGCAGCGAGATCTCGCCGCTCTTACCGAGCGCGCCGCTCACAAAAAATCCCTTTTCGAACTCCCGCCACGCCCGCATTGCTGCCGCATCGCACTTGGCGCGGTAGGGCTTCAGATCGCGCCGCTCACCTTCCTCTTTCAAAAGCAGGGCGGCAAAGTGCCCTTCGCCCCGCACCTCGTGCGGATAGAGCCGCTCCTCTTTCAATAGCGTAAACTCGGGGTGACGGTGCAAAAACCGCTCGATCTGCAATTCGTTCTCTTCCTCCGCAAACGTACAGGTGGAGTATACCATCTGCCCGCCGCCGCGTAGCATCTTTGCGGCGTTTTCGAGAATTTGCTCCTGCCTGAGCGCACAGCCGCGCACGTTCTGCTCGCTCCAATTCTCAATTGCCGCGGGCTCTTTTTTGAACATGCCCTCGCCCGAGCAGGGCGCGTCCACGAGCACCTTATCGAAGTATGCGGGGAATGCAGCCGCCATCTGATCGCTGTCTGCATTCGTCACGGCGCAGTTTGCAATGCCCATGCGCTCGATATTCGAGGAGAGCGCGCGGGCGCGCGCGCCGTCGTACTCGTTGGCGATGAGTACTCCCTCGCCTTCGAGCGATGCCGCAAGCGCGGTGCTCTTTCCGCCGGGAGCTGCGCACAGATCAAGCACGCGCTCGCCCCTCTGCACACTCAAAAGCGGCGCTGCGCACATGGCGGACGGCTCTTGCAGATAGTAGAGCCCCGCAAAGTGGTAAGAGTGCGAGCCCGCCTTCTCTTCCGCCAGATAATAGCCGTGCTCCGCCCACGGCACGCGCTCGCCCAAAAAGGGCGCAAGAAATTTGTCCTGCACCTTCAAGGCGTTCACGCGAATGCCGCGCGCGGGCGCGCGCTCGTAAGAGAGCAAAAAAGCGGGGAAGTCCGTTCCCAGCTTTTTCTTCATTCTGTTTACAAATTCAACGGGAAGATCCATCATTCACCAAGTACCGATTGCAGGGAGTCGAGCGGGATGAACGCCGCGCCCGCCGAAAGTGCGCGCTCGCACCGCATGCCGCTGTTGTCGTGCGCGATATACACGTCGCACTGAGAGGGACGGGAAGTGTACGTGCCGCCCGAGGCGAAGATCGCAACGAGGAGCTTTTCGGCAAGCGGCATATCCTCTTCGATCTCTTTGGCAAAACAGAATGCCTTTCCGTCGAGCGAGCCGCCCTTTTTGCGCCTGTTCATATGCTTATTGACAAAGCGGAAAAACTGTGCGCGCGCCCGCGACTGCTCCGCCTTCTTCTTTTCGCGCTCTCTGTGATACTCGTCGAGCCGCGCGGAAGTCTGCAACCGAATTGTGTAATTTTTCAGCGAGCCGGGCACGATCTTGTAGCGTGCGATAAGCCCCGAAACGTCGGTACGTTCGCGCCTGCACAGCGCCTCGCATACGCGCATCGTGGCGTATGAATCGTCAACCGCGCGGTGCGGCGTATACTCAACGCCGAGCTTTTCCGCCATCGCCTGCAAGCCGATCTGCTTGGAAAAAGCGTTCTCGCAATTCATATAGAAGAACTGCGTATCGTAAAATCTGAAATGAAGGGACGGCAGTTTATACCGCCGCGTTTCGAGGTTGAGGTATTTGACGTCGTTATCGGTCGCGTGCCCGAACACGAGCGTATCTTTGCCTTCGAGCAGTTCCTTGATCCGCGGGTACACGGCGCGGAAATCGGGATACTTCTTGAAATCCGCGTAGTCGTACGGCAAAACAAGCCCCTCTTTACCCTTGCGGTCGGTGAGGTGAAACTTGCCGTTGGGGTTGATGAGAATATCTTCCCGCTCCGTCACTTCGAACCGCTCGTTGGTAACGACGTAGCCGAACACGCAGATTTTCGCGACGTTCTTATAGACGCACGCGCACTCGATGTCAAAGAAAACGTATTTCATGAATTAGTTTTTAGGCACGATCTTTTCTAAGCCGCCCATGTAGGGACGGAGCACTTCGGGAATATCCACGCTGCCGTCGGCATGCAGATGATTTTCAAGGAAGGCAATCAGCATTCTCGGGGGAGCCACGACGGTGTTGTTGAGCGTATGCGCATACCCCGAACCCTTTGCGCCCTTGTAGCGGATGCCGAGACGGCGCGCCTGCGCGTCCGTCAAGTTGGAGCAGGAGCCCACTTCGAAATATTTCTTCTGACGGGGAGACCACGCCTCCACGTCTACACTTCTGTATTTGAGGTCAGCGAGATCGCCCGAGCAGCATTCGAGCGTACGCACGGGAATGCCCATGGAGACGAACAGCTCCACCGTGTAGCTCCACATCTTTTCGTACCACGCGCAGCTCTCCTCGGGCTTGCAGACAACGATCATCTCCTGCTTTTCGAACTGGTGAATGCGGTAGACGCCGCGCTCCTCGATGCCGTGCGCGCCTTTCTCCTTGCGGAAGCAGGGGGAATAGCTCGTAAGCGTCAAGGGGAGCTTGCTCTCGTCGATCGTCGTGCCCGCGAACCGTCCGATCATGGAGTGCTCGCTCGTGCCGATGAGGAAGAGGTCCTCTCCCTCGATCTTGTACATCATGCCCTCCATCTCCTCGAAGCTCATCACGCCCGAGACGACGGAAGAGCGGATCATGAAGGGAGGAATGCAGTAGGTAAAGCCCTTGTTTATCATAAAGTCGCGCGCATAGGCGAGCACTGCGGAGTGCAGGCGCGCCACGTCGCCGATGAGATAGTAAAAGCCCTGTCCGCTCGTCTTTCTCGCGCTGTCGATATCCGCACCGCCAAGCTTTTCGAGAATGTCTACGTGATAGGGAATTTCGAAGTCGGGCACTTTCGGCTCCAAGAACCGTTCGCGCTCGACGTTCTCTTCATCGTTCTTGCCGATGGGCGTCTCGGGCGAGATGATGTTGGGAATGCTCATCATCACCTGTTTGAGACGCGCGCCGATCGTCTCCGATTCCGCCTCGATCGCGGTAAGGCGCTCCGCGTCCGCGTTCACCTGTGCCTTGACCTTCTCTGCCTCGTCGAGCTTCTTCTCGCGCATGAGC
>CAMWQK010000093.1 GCA_947176445.1 uncultured Clostridia bacterium
AAGAGATCAAAACGGCGAGGAAGGGAGCTGTTTTTGCTGTCACGTTATCTGTACGTAATGCAACGGCTAATGCGGGCCCGGAAGATACAGCGAGTAGTCGCCGCAGTGTTGGCGGTCATTCTCATCGTGTTTGCCGCCGTTACATATTTTCTTCCGCTCAAATCGTTGCTTCCCGCCTATTCGATCGAAGCGCGGAAAGCGGGCGAACTGCGCATTCATTTTCTCGACGCGGGACAGGGCGATTGCTCTATCGTCGAGTTTCCGAGCGGAGACGCGCTCATCATCGACGGCGGCGACGGTTCGTTTTCGTCCCGCAACCGTCTGATCCGCTACTTAAAAGGACTTGATATTTCCTCGCTTTCGCTGCTCATGACGCATGCGGACAGCGACCACTTCGGCGCATTCGAGGAGATTTTACGATTATTTGAGGTGGACACGCTCTATCTTCCCGTGCTCGAAGGGGAAAATACCGCCTATACCTCGCTCATGAAGCGGGCGGAGCGCGTCGGCTGTGCACAGAAGACGTTGACGCGGTACGGCGTGATTGCCGATCGTTCGGGCGCATATCTCAACTGCATCTCGCCCTATTCGATTGATGAGACGGACGAAAACGATTCTTCCGCCGTGCTGTTTTTAAGCTACGAGGGCGTCAACGCGCTCTTCACGGGCGATATCTCGGAAACGCGGGAAGCGCGGATTCTTCGGGAGTACGCACTCGATCATACGCTGTTCGACCGCGGGGATTACACGGTGCGCCTCGAAGAGACGAATATTCTGAAGACGGCGCATCACGGCTCGAAGTATTCCTCGTCGGAAGAGTTTCTGTCGCTGATCGGTGCGGAAACGGCGATCATCTCGGCGGGAAAGGGGAATGCCTATTCCCATCCGAACGGCGAGACAATGGCGCGCCTTAAAAAGAGCGGCGCGGAAATTTATCGGGTGGACGAGCTCGGAAGCGTCATCGTCGGCATTTTGGGTGGCTCGTACACCGTTCAGACATAAAATTTACACCAAAGGAGGCGTAGCCATATGAGACTTACAACAGCGGGGGAATCGCACGGAAAGGGCTTGTTTGCCATCATCGAGGGGTTGCCCGCCGGGCTGACCGTCGATCTCGATGAAATCAACGATTGCCTCAGACTGCGCCAGAGCGGCTACTGCAGGGGCGCGCGGCAGAAGATCGAGAGCGACTGCGTGGAGATTTTGACGGGCGTACGCAATCTGAAGACGCTCGGCAGTCCCGTCACGCTCGCGGTGTGGAATAAGGATTACGAGAACTGGAAGGCGTACATGGCGGCGGAGGGGTGCGACGAGTCGGCTCGCACGCTCACCAAGGTGCGCCCCGGGCACGCCGATCTCTCGGGTGTCAAAAAATACAATCACGAGGATGCGCGCACCGTCTTAGAGCGTGCTTCCGCGCGGGAGACCGCCGTTCGCGTGGCGGCGGGAACGGTCTGCCGTCAGCTTCTCCGCGCGCTCGGCGTTGAGATCACGGGGTATGTGAAGAGCGTCGGAAAGACGGAAGATGAAGGCGCATATAAATTTGACGAAATCAAGAGCGGGCGCAGAGCGCTTCTCGGCATGATGAGCGCGGCGTGCGAAAATGCGGCAAAGGCGGAGATCGACGCGGCGCAGGAAGCGGGCGACACCCTGGGTGGCGTGCTCGAACTGCGCGTCAAGGGCTTGAAGAGCGGCTTCGGAAGCTATGTGAGCTATCATGAGAAGCTGGACGCGCGGCTCGTGGGTGCTCTCATGAGCGTACAGGCGATCAAGGGCGCGGAAGTCGGGCTCGGGTTCGAGGCGGCAAAGCACGCGGGCAGCGAAGTGCACGACGAAATTTTTTATACCGAACGAGCGGGTTTTTACCGCGAAACCAACCGTGCGGGCGGCATTGAAGGCGGCATGAGTAACGGCGAGGAACTCGTGCTTCGCGCCGCGATGAAGCCCATTCCCACCCTCATGAAGGGGCTTGCGACGGTCGATTATCTCACAAAGGAACCTGCGCGCGCCGCCACCGAGCGGAGCGACGTGACCGCGATCACCGCTTGCGAGATCATCTTGGAGAGCGTGCTTGCCACCGAGCTGTGCGCGGTCGTCCTCGAACGTCTGGGCGGGGATCATATGGATGAAATCATCGAGCGCTATCGGAGGTTGCCGCAATGACGCAGCTGAAAATAATTTCCGCAGAAAGCGCGCAGGAGAGCGTTATCACCTGCGAAAAAGGTGCGTTCGCGCGTGCAAAGGGAGATATGGTGTTTACCGACTCCAACGTGTACGCGCTCTACAAATCGGAGATCGACGCTCTCTCTCTTCCCGTCTACGTGATGGAGGCGGGCGAGGAACATAAAAATCAAAGTACGCTCTTTGCACTCCTTTCCGCCATGGCGGATGCGGGGCTGCATCGGAAGGACACGCTCGTCTGCGTGGGCGGCGGGGTGGTCGGCGATATCGGCGGTTTGGCGGCTGCGCTGTATATGCGCGGTATCGGCTGTGTACAGGTGCCCACGACCCTTCTTTCGCAGGTGGATTCTTCCGTCGGCGGCAAGACGGCGATCGACCTCGGCGATATCAAAAACCTCGTCGGCGTGTTCCGTCAGCCCAGGGAAGTGCTCGTGGATGCTACTTTTCTGAAGACGCTTCCGCCGCGTGAGATCAAGTGCGGACTTGGGGAGATCGTCAAGCACGGTGCGCTCTCCGCTCCGCTCTTTGACCGTCTGATCGGGAATAAGGACAGGCTGTTCGACCTTGCGTTTTTGGAGGAGATCGTACCCGAGAATATCGCGTTCAAGGCGGACGTCGTGCAAAAGGACGCGCACGAGCGGAACCTTCGCAAGTGCCTCAATATGGGGCACACGACGGGGCACGCGCTCGAACTTTACGAAAAGACGCGCTCCCACGGGGAGTACGTGCTCATCGGCATGCTGTATGAAATCGAACTCGCCAAGGCGAAAATAAATTGCGACGAGGAGTATCTGGAAAAACTTCAATCGCTCATCTATGAGGTTCTCGGCGCGGGGAGGCTCCCGAGCGCATACGAGGCGGCAAAGTTCGCGCGGCTGGATAAGAAGAACAACTCGGTGGATAAAATCTCGATCGTTGCGCCCGTCAAAAAAGGGCAATACGCCTTGCTCGAATTTGATTATGACGAGTACGTCGAGCTCTTAAAAATTGCGGGAGGGAAACTTGCATGAAACTTGCGGTCATCGGAAAGGACGTTTCGCAGTCGTCCAGCCCCCAAATGCACACGTTCATTTTCGGCGCGCTCGGCAAAACCTGCACGTACGATAAAATTTCTATCCCGCCCGAGGAGATCCATAAGCGCGCGGAAGCGCTGTTCGAAGCGTACGACGCGTTCAATGTGACCATTCCCTTTAAGGGGGATATCATTCAGCACTTAAACGGACTTGAAGGCGACGCGCAGTCGTTCGGCGCGGTGAACACCGTGCTTTCAAAGACACGCAAGGGGTACAATACCGACGGTTACGGCTTCCTTCTCATGCTCGAAAACGAGGGCATAGCGCTGAAAGGCAGGTCGGTGCTCGTGCTCGGCGCGGGCGGCGCGGGGCGCAGCTGCATTAAAAAACTCACGGAGGCGGGCGCAAAAGTGTTTGCCTTCGAGCGGAGTGCGGAGCGCCTCCATGCAATCTACGAAGAATTCGGCGGGTTTACGCCGCTTGAAAGCGTGCCCGTCCGTCCGTTCGATCTGGTTCTGAACTGTACTGGTATCGGCATGCACGACACGGTGGGAAAGACGCCGTCTGTTACCTGGGAAAACGGCAGCGTTTCGCCCGTCGGAAAAGAACTTTTGTCGCTGTGCGATACGGCGATCGACCTTATCTACGTGCCCGCGCAGTCGGAGTTCTTGCGTATTGCCAAGGAATGCGGGAAGCGCACAGTCAACGGCGCGGCGATGCTCTTCTATCAGGCGTACATGGCGGACTGCATTTACTTAAATCGCGCGCCGAATGCGGACGAGGCGAAGAAATTATACGAAAGATATCGGGAGGAATACGGAATATGAAATTTTTGGTACTCAACGGCGTCAATCTGAATTTGACGGGTCGGCGTGAGAAGGGCGTTTACGGCGCAGAGACGCTCGATGCGATCAATGCGGAGCTTTTGGCATTCTGCAAGGAGCACGGGCATACGGCGGACTTTGCGCAGACGAATTTCGAGGGCGAGCTGTGCGAAAAGCTGCACGCGGCTACGGGCAAGTACGACGGGATCGTACTCAATGCGGGCGCGTTCACGCACTATTCGTATGCGATCCGCGATGCGATCGCGGCAATCGATGTGCCCGTCGTCGAGGTGCATATGTCTAACGTACACGCGCGGGAGGAGTTCCGCCACACTTCCGTCCTCACCGAGGTATGCACGGGCGAGGTGCTCGGCTTCGGAAAGAACAGCTATAAACTTGCGTTGGAGAGCTTCTGGCTATGAACATCGTACTTTGCGGCATGATGGGCGTGGGGAAGACGAGCGTCGGCATCAAGATCGCCGAGCTCACACGGCGGCGGTGGTTTGATACCGACGTCGTCATCACCGACCGTTACGGGAAAATTTCCGATATCTTCGAATATTACGGCGAGCCGCACTTCCGCGAGCTGGAAACGCAGATCGTCTCCGAGCTTACAGATAAAGACGAGCTTGTCATCTCCACGGGCAGCTGACTCGAGTTGAAGTCGGAGAA
>CAMWQK010000094.1 GCA_947176445.1 uncultured Clostridia bacterium
GCCCAGTGGAAGGGTCCGAACATGTTGCGGAGCGTGGAGGAGATTGCAAGCTCGATCACGTTATCTTCCCCCTTGATCATGGGAACTTCTACGCTCTCGTTCTGGAAACAGGAGCCTGCGGAGACCCCGTTGACGATCACCTCGACCGCGCTGAACTGTCCGCGGAAGCTGAGCTTTGCAAGTTCGCTGTCTGCACGGACGATCGCATGGAAGCGAGCCGTGCCAGCAAAGTACGGATACCCCTGCTCGTTCATCTTCCGCGCGATATCGGGAAGATAGGGCGCGCAGATCGCACGGTTCTCGTCCACCGTGAAGTTGCCGAGGAGATAGATATTTTCGATTTCCGTATCGTAGGAGAGGCAGTTGCGCATGCTCTCCGTCGCGTCGGGCGAGAACAAAGCATAGTAGACCTCGGGGCGCTCGAAGAACTTCATCTCGCACACGTACTCGTTCTCCCCCACTTTGAGGGCGTTCATGATATCCGCCTCTTCAAACATGCAGTCGAATGCGGTGTCGTGGAAGTCGAGCTTCATGCCGTTGAGCGTCGCACTGTCGTACTTCCCCTTCTCGCGGCGCAAAATGAGCTTCCGCCCCACGCCGTTCACGCGGAAGGTATATTTGACAAACAGCTTTCCGCTATACTCCTCGCGCAGGAGACGGTCGAACGCCTCGACGATCGGCTCTTCCTCGCCGTACTTCTTGCCGTCCTTGCTCAGGTGCACGATGTCGAGCGTGAGATTGTTGTCTCCCATCTCCGCACAGGAGAAGAGACGGATCATCTCGTGCGGGGGTGCATACTGGGTGGGCTTTTTGCCCGCCTCGGGAACGAGGATCACGCCCTCGCCCGCGGGAAGCGTAAACAGACCGGGCTGTTCCGTCTTTATAAGTGTATTGAGATCGAGCCGCGAAAACTTTTTAGGCAGCGTGATCTGCGCGTCGGTATTCTCGGGATTGACAACGTACAAAAACTCAAACCCGAGCTGCTCCGACTTGCGGTAGGTATACTCCGCAATCCCGTCGGTATTGATTTTGATCGCGCGATCGGCGGCGATCGATTTGAGCGTCGTATTCGATTGCAGGAACGACCAGTCGTCCTTCACGCCGTCCGTATAGTTCGGATGATTGATCGCAAGAATTTTTCCACCCGCCTTCACGTACGCTTCGAGCACCTCTTTGGTGCTCTTCGAGAGGTTCTCGCAATCGGGCACGACGACATAGCTGTACTTGCGTCTGCCGATCGTGAGCGCTTTCCCGCTCACCTTGCCGTGCCGCGCCAAGATATGCTCGTCCGCGATCTCGTACTCGACCGCATAGTCGTTGAGAATCTGTTGCAGCGCGTCAAATCCGCCGTCCGTCCGCATCGCGAGCGACTCGTCGCGCACGTCGTAGCGGAGATACACGCTCGACATGGGATTGATGGCAACGACGTTGACCTGCGCCGTAGAGTTGGCGAGCAGATACCCGAGGCGGGTGACATATTGATTGAACTGCGGGAACTGTTTCCACCAGGTCATGTGGCGGCTGAAACAGGGCGGATGATCGACCTTGCCCTGCCCCGCAAGGCTATAAGAATACAGGTGATGGCAGAGCAGGTTGACTCCGTGCACGTACTGTTTTTCGACGATCGCCTTCAACTGCTTGGGCGTGGCGACGTATCCGCAGCAGCCGAACGTCTCCGTTAAAATCTGCCGCTTGCCCAACTGCGCGGCGACGGAGCCGACCTGACGCGCGGAGAGCTTGGCAGGTCCGACCATTCCGAGATTGTCGATTGCAGGAATGTGCTCGAACTCATACGAAGAACTCACGCCCGCGCTCCCCCACATCTGCGTAAATAATTTATTTTCCTCGATGCTGTGCCCCGTGAGCTTGCAGCCGTGCTCCTCGCACCAGGCGTACATCCGCTTGTAGAACGTCTCCACGTACAGTTCGTTGAGTGCGGTATAGTAGCGGACGCGGTAGGAATAGTACTCCTCCCCGTCCGAAAAGAGCGAAATGATATTGTCCTTTACGTCCTCGTTGAAGTGCTCCTTAAAGTAGCCTTCGAGCGCGGGAGCGTAGGGCGTCTGTCCGCGGAAGAACTGCGGCTCGTCCGTGAAAAATCCGACGAGCTCCTTCCCGAACCGATCGGCAAAGCGCGCATAGTACTGCTCGTGCGTGGCAGCAATGAATTTTTCCACCACGTCGGGATTGAGAATATCCGTATTCGAGGGAGAGAGCTTTTTGATGACCGTATAGTAGCACTCCGCGCCCTTCTTCGGCGCGGTGACGCGTTCGTATTTGCCGTCCGTATTGACGAACACTGCAAACGCCGATGGATCGAACGTTTCGCGCTCTTCCAGGAGCAGATAAGCGGCAAGGTTTTTCTCGTCATTGAGAAGCGCCCCGCCGACGAACCCGCTCGGCCAGCCGTTCTCGTCGTAGATCCAGACGTTCATGTTCCGCTCTTTCGCCGCGTCGAGACACGCCTCGACGAGTGAAAACCACTCCTTAGAGAGATACTCCGTCTTTAAGCCCGTGCGCGCATGGAGCACAAAGCCGCCGCAGCCGACGCTCTTCATCTCGTCGATCTGACGGATGAGCTCCTCTCTGTTTAACTGATTGTTCCAGCTCCAAAAGGGAACGGGCGCGTAATCCCGCATGTCCGCGTGCTTCAAGAGCGTTTCGATACGATTCATAACTTCCTCAAACGATAACGTAAATTCAGCCTTTGCCTAATTCAATATCATACCATGAGATTGCCCGATTGTCAATCCCATTTTTTCAATTATACACGATTTTATGAGGGGAAATACATAGCCCCCGCGCAGATTGCGCGGGGGCTTTGTTCAACTTACAAATTGAATTTTAATTGCACCGTTGTGCGTATGCGCATATAACAGTTTGTCGCCGTCCAGCTTGCTCGCGAGGTTATTCGAGCCGTTGTCGGTATGGGCGTCGATCGCAAAGTCCTCTCTTGCGCCCACAATGCTGCCGTGCACCGCGCCGTTGTACGATTCGAGGTAAATATCCTCTCCCACAATGCGATCCAACTTGACGAGCCCGTTATGCGTGATCGCTTTGACCTTGTTGCCCGTGATCTCCGTCAGTCTGATCGCACCGTTATGCGCCTCCACAGAGAGCTCGCCCACCGCAATCTCCTCTACGGAAACCGCGCCGTTCTGCGCGGTCAAGTTGAGCGTTCCGTAAGTGCCCTTCTCCACTTTCACCGCGCCGTTCTTTGCCTCGATCTCGACGTTTCCAAGCGAGAAGTCCTCCAGCGTCACGCTGCCGTTCTTGACGGAGATCTTCAACCCGCCCGCATAATCCTCGGGCAAGTACAGCGTTGCACCGTAATAGTACGGCTTCATCGCCGAATAGAAGATACCGTAATGCCAGGCTTCCGAAAGCCTGCTTGAAACAATTCCGCCGTCCTCACCGTTGTCGACAGACAGAACGCCGCTCTCGTAGTTCACCGCCACTTCGCACTTTTCGAGCTTCGTGTAGACGAACTTCGCCGCGCCGTCCTCCGACTTTTTCAGCGTGACGGTGAGATCGCCCGCGTCGAGCGTGAACGTCTCCACACCGTCCAGAGAAACGTCGAGCGTCTCCTCGCTCACCTCGCCCACGGCGGCGAGCCTCATATGGTCAAACCCGAGCGTACCGTAGAACACCGTGCCGATGACCCCGCCGACAACGAGCAACACAACGCCGATGACGCAGGTCGTGAGCGCGCTCTTGCCGCGGCTCCTCGACCGCCGTTCGCTGCGCCCTCTGTGGAAGATGAATCGCCACATTGCGCCGTAGCTCTTGGCGAGCAGAATGACGAAGACTTCGAGGAGCGCCGCCACGCCGCAGAGCGCAATGCCGACGCCGATCTGTAACACGGCGAGCGAAATATTCCCAGCAAACAGTCCGAAGGACATGACGATGGTAAATACCCCGCCGACACCGATCCCGAGCGCCGCCGCAAAGAAGGAGATGATGAGCACCGAAAAGACGATGATGCACACAAACCCGATAATGCAGGCAAGCAGCCCGACGAGCAGAATGAGCGGAGAAAATATCGCCTTTACCGCCGTTCCGCCCCCCCCGCCGGCGTTTCGCCGCCGACTCTCCCGCACAGGCGCAACAGGCACAACGGGAGGTACGTACGCCGAGCCCGCCCGCTCGGCAAGCCACTTTTCGGCGACCGCCTCGGGCGAATCGAGCTCGGCGATCACGTCGCGCTCTCTCCGTCCGCTCTCGACCGCGTCGTCGATGAGCTCCGAATAGTAATCCAGATACTGCTCACGATCGCTACGCGGCGCGTTCCTGAGGGCATACCTCAGACGTTTCAGATACTTTTTCTTTTTCATCTTGACATCTCCCCGCGAATGAATGCGCCGATTTTCTCCATTTGACGCCATTCGCTCTCGAACTCTTTCAGCCGCCTGAGTCCGGACGGGGTAATGCGGTAGTACCGTCTCAGCCGCCCGTTGTGGGCGACGCTGTACGTTCCGAGCAGTCCTGCGGCTTCGAGTCTCTTCAAAATGGGGTACAGTGTGGACTCCGAAATCTCCACTACCACGGAGAGATCGGTGACGAGCTGATAGCCGTAAGAGTCGCCGCGCTTCAACACCGCAAGCACGCACACGTCTAACAGCCCTTTTTTCATCTGCACGTCCATCGCACAAATACCCCCTTTCGCATAATACTATAC
>CAMWQK010000095.1 GCA_947176445.1 uncultured Clostridia bacterium
ATATCCCCCTTCTAACGTAAAGGAATGGGAGAAGCAATACCGCTCGTCTGCGGTGATACCGTATTCTTCGAGCGCGCGCTTGTAGCCCGAATGACGGCGGTCGTTCAAAATCGACTTGGGATTTCCGCCCGCAAAGCCGATGCGTCTGTGCCCGTTGTCGAGCAGGCACTTTGTTCCGAGGTAAACGCCCTGCCCCGGCAACATGCCGTGTACCGTATCGAAACAGCGGCTCTCGAAGCTCGACGAGGCAACAACGGGCTTATTCAGCGCCCGCAGCCGCCCGATGATCTCCGGCTTATCCGAGACGGAGCAGAAGATCACGCCGTCGCAGTTGATCTCGCTGAGTAGCTCGATCGCTCTGAACTCGTTCGCCTCCTCTTCGTTGGTATTGAAGAGAATGACGATGTATTTTTCGCGATGCGCAATGTTCTGCAACACGTCGTACAGCCGCGCATAGTACGGGTTCTTGATGTCCGGCACGATGAGCATGATCTGCATGGCGCGGTTGGTCTTCAACCCGCGCGCATATCTGTTGGGCGTAAAGTGCAGCTCCTCAATGACTTTGCGAATGCGCTCCGCCTTCTCTGCCCTTACGGCATTCTCGTTATTGATATAGCGCGAGACGGTCGCAACCGATACCCCCGCTTCCCGTGCAATGTCGTTCATCGTAATGGAATTTTTAGTTTTGTAAACGTTTACATCCATTTGAAAACATTGTATCACACCTTGTATTGTTTGTCAACATTTTCCATAAAAAAACTTTTTGATAATTTTTCACACGGGATTTTTGAAAATTTGTGAGAAACAACGTACAAAAAAACGGAGGCTCAATGCCTCCGTTTTATACATTATTATATTACTCCAACTCGAACGCGCCCGTGTAGAGCTGATAGTACTTGCCCTTCTCGGCAATGAGCTGTTCGTGCGTGCCGCGCTCGATGATCCTGCCCTGTTCGAGCACCATGATGACGTTGGAATTCTTGACCGTGGAGAGGCGGTGCGCAATGACGAATACCGTTCTCCCCTCCATGAGTTTATCCATGCCCCGCTGCACGATCTCCTCCGTGGGCGTATCGTTACTGGTGGTCGCCTGGTGGAGGATCATAACGGGCTGTTGGGCAACGGCCGCCCGCGCAATCGACAGTAGCTGACGCTGCCCCTGCGAGAGATTCGCGCCGTTGTGGGTGATCATCGTATTGAAGCCTTCGGGCAGACGGGAAATAAAGTCGTCCGCACCCACGAGCTTCGCCGCCGCAATGCACTCCTCGTCGGTTGCATCCAACTTGCCGTAGCGGATATTGTCCATGACCGTGCCAGTGAACAGGTTGGTGTCCTGCAACACCATGCCGAGCGACTTTCTCAGCGCCGACTTCTTGATCTTGTTGATGTTGATCCCGTCGTAGCGGATCTTGCCGTCTGCAATATCGTAGAAGCGGTTGATGAGGTTGGTGATGGTCGTCTTTCCCGCGCCCGTCGCGCCGACGAACGCCACCTTCTGACCGGGCTTTGCAAACAGCGTGATATCGTGCAGAACGATCTTATCGGGCGTGTAGCCAAAGTCGACCTCGTCCATCACCACGTCGCCCTCGACGCGCTTATACGTTACGCTGCCGTCCTCGGCATGCGGATGACGCCACGCCCAAATCCCCGTGCGCTCCTCGCACTCGACGAGCTGACCGTCCACTTCCTTGGCGTTGACGAGCGTGACGTATCCGTCGTCCGTCTCCGCCTTCTCATCGACGAGGGCAAACACACGCTGCGCGCCTGCAATACCCATGACGACCGAGTTGACCTGTTGGGACACCTGATTGATGTTGTTGAAGAACTGCCGCGTCGTCTGCAAGAACGAAACAAGCAGGACGATTCCCGCCGCCGTGCTGACAACACCGCCCTTCATCTCATAGAACACCGAGCCGGAAATGCTGATATTCGTGATCTGATTGAGAATGAACACCGCGCCGATGATGGTAACGACGACGTACAGAACGTGTCCGATATTGCCGAGGATCGGCATGAGCATGTTGGCATATCTGTGCGCGCGGTTTGCCTGATCGCAGAGATGATCGTTGACCTTGTTAAAGTCGACTTTCGCCTCCTCTTCGTGACAGAACGCCTTGACGACCCTCTGCCCGTTCATCATCTCTTCGATGAAGCCCTCCGTCTGCGCGACGGCGCGTTGCTGACCGATGAAGTACTTTGCCGCGCCCCCACCGACGATCTTGGTCACAAGCAATACAAAGACAACGCCGCCGAGCACGATGAGCGTGAGCCACAGGCTGTAATAGATCATGATGATGAACAGCGTGATGACCATGATCGACGAAGTTAAAAGCTGCGGTAAGCTCTCCGCCGTCATCTGACGGAGCGTATCAATATCGTTCGTGTAATAACTCATGATATCGCCGTGGTTATGCGTATCGAAATAGCGGATGGGCAGATCCTGCATACCGCCGAACATGCTCATACGCATCTTGCTCAGATATCCCTGCGTAATGATCGCCATGAGCTGTTTTCCGATCGCACCGAAGATGATCGAAAGCACGTACAGCGAGATGAGCGTGAGCATGGGAATGGTGATCGACTTCCACGCCTCCGCCCAGGTCTGATGGAGCGTTACCGCGTCTTTGAGGGCGGTGAACACCGTCTGCATGAACAGAGACGGCAGCGCGCTGATGATCGCGTTGAGAATGATACAGATGAGCGCGATCGTGAGCATTTTGGGATAGAAATGAAATACCGACTTGATCGCACGCTTTAATACGCCCTTCTGACGGGGCATTCTCTTCATGGAAGCATTATTCTTCATCGTTCTTGCCTCCCTTATTCTGCGAATTGTAGACTTCCGCATAGATGGTGTTGCTCTTCAACAGCTCCTTATGCGTGCCGATCCCGTTGATCTTTCCGCTCTCCATCACGATGATGCGATCTGCGTCCTCGACCGAAGAAATACGCTGTGCGATGATAATCTTCGTCGTAGCGGGAATATAGTCGCGCAGTCCCTTGCGGATGAGTGCATCCGTCTTGGTATCGACGGCGCTCGTCGAGTCGTCCAGAATTAAAATCTTGGGCTTTTTCAGGAGTGCACGCGCAATGCAAAGGCGCTGCTTCTGCCCGCCCGAGACGTTTGTACCCCCCTGCTCGATATATGTATCGTAGCCCTTGGGGAAAGAAGAGACAAACTCGTCTGCCTGTGCGAGCTTGCACGCGTCGATGAGTTCCTCATCCGTCGCGTCCTTGTTGCCCCAACGAAGGTTCTCTTTAATCGTGCCCGAAAAGAGCACATTCTTTTGCAGCACGACAGCAACCTGATTGCGGAGCGTTGAAAGATCGTATTCGCGCACATCCTTGCCGCCCACGCGGACACTCCCCTCGCTCACGTCGTACAGCCGCGAGATGAGGTTGACGAGCGACGTCTTGGAAGAACCGGTGCCGCCGATAATGCCGATCGTCTCGCCCGATCTGATATGAAGGTCGATATCTTCGAGCACGTTCTTTTCGGCGTTCGCGGAATACTTGAAGCTGACACCGTCGAAGTCGACCGATCCGTCCGCCACATCGTATACGGGGTTTTCGGGATTGTGCAGCGTACTCTCCTCTGTGAGCACTTCGCAGATACGGCGCGCGCTCTCCATCGACATCGTAATCATGACGAACACCATCGAGAGCATCATGAGCGACATTAAAACCTGCATGCCGTAAACGATGATCTGGGAAATCTCCCACGTGATATCCGTCCCCGTCTTGATCCCGAGATAGCAACCGATAAAGAGCGCCGACGAGAGCACCCCGTAGAAGAAGAAGTTCATGATAGGGTTGTTCCAGGCGAGCAGGCGCTCGGCACGGGTGAAGTCCGCACAGAGATTTTCCGAAGCCGTGTTGAACTTTTTCTTTTCGTAGTCCTCGCGCACGTACGACTTGACGACGCGAATGCCCTTTACATTCTCTTGTATCGATTCGTTGAGTGCGTCGTACTTTTTGAACACGCGGCGGAACATCGGCATTGCCTTTCTCATAATAAAGAGAAGAACAAACGTCAGCGGCGGAATGACCACAATGAAGATCCACGCAAGCGACCCGCCGATGACAAACGCCATAACGACGGAGAAGATGAGCATGACGGGACAGCGGAACGCCATACGGACGATCATCATATACGAAAACTGCACGTTGTTGACGTCTGTCGTCATACGCGTGACGAGCGAGGAAGTCGAAAACTTATCGATATTCTCAAAGGAGAAATCCTGTATCTTATAATACATATCCTTGCGCAGATTTTTGGCAAATCCCGTAGACGCCTTGGCGCAGAATACGCCCGCTAAGGCTCCGCACGCGAGCGACAAAAAGGACATGGCGAGCAGAATGATCGCATACTGTCCGATCCCGAGCGTACCGCCTGTACCCCACAGATTGAGTCCGTCCTGTATCGCATTTCCAAGATAGATGATGACGAACGGAATCATACATTCGAGCACCACTTCGAGTATGACAAACAGCGGCGATAAAATCGACGCTAATTTGTACTCTCTGATACATTTTGCAAGAGTTTTTAACATAGCCACCTCAAATGTAGTAACGCAAAATGGATAAAAAGGCGTAAAATTCCGCGCGTGGGGAGTTTTACGCATTTCTGATTTTACATATTTTGTATGTTATACTATATTAT
>CAMWQK010000096.1 GCA_947176445.1 uncultured Clostridia bacterium
ATACAATGGCAAAACTACTCGGAATTGACGTCGGTTCGAAGACGGTAAAAGTGTGCGTACTCGACGAGAAGGGTGATATCCTCTATTCGTCCTACGTGCGGCATCTGTCCCGCGTCAAAGAATGCGTGCTCGAGGAGCTTGAAAAAATCCGTCCGATCGCAGAGGATTATCAGGTCTGCATTACGGGGTCTGCGGGCTTAGGGCTTGCACAGCGCGGGAATATTCCGTTTGTGCAGGAGGTGCAGTCCGCTTTCGGCGCGATCCGCAAGTTCTATCCCGATGCGGACGCATGCGTGGAGCTCGGGGGCGAGGATGCGAAGATCATCTTCATCACGGGCGGCACGGAACAGCGCATGAACGGTAGCTGTGCGGGCGGAACGGGCGCGTTTATCGATCAGATGGCGACGCTCCTCGACATTTCGGTAAACGAGATGGACGAGCTTGCATTGCAGGCGGAAAAGGTGTATCCCATCGCGTCCCGTTGCGGCGTATTTGCCAAGTCGGATATTCAACCGCTCTAAAATCAGGGCGCAAGAAAGGCGGATATCTCCGCTTCCATCTTCCGCGCTGTTGTCGATCAGACGGTCTCCGGACTTGCGCAGGGGCGCAAGATCAAGGGCAAGGTGCTCTTCCTCGGCGGTCCGCTCTACTTCTTAAAGGGCCTCAGAAAGGCGTTTACGGAGACGCTCGGTCTCGACGAGAACCACGCGGTATTTCCCGATAATGCGCCCTGCTTCATGTCGATCGGTGCGGCGATGTATGCGGAGAACTCCAAGGCGGAGAAGCTCTCCGAGATCGAGAGCCGTATCCGCAGCGCGTCCGACAGCAGCGCAATCACCGTCAGCGATCCGCTCTTTGCCTCGCAGGCGGAATATAGCGAATTTGTCCAACGGCATTTGAAGAGCGATCTTCAATTTGAAAATATCAAGTCCTATTGCGGAGACGCATATCTCGGTATCGACTCGGGCTCGACGACGACCAAGCTCATTCTCATCACGCCCGAAAATAAAATTCTCTATTCGCACTATCAGTCCAACAACGGACAACCTCTCGATATCGTCGTCAATAAGTTAAAGGAAATTTATTGGCTGATCGGCGACCGCATCACCATTCGCGGCGCGTGTGTGACGGGTTACGGCGAAGACATGATGCGCGCCGCCCTCAAAATCGATTTCGGCGTGGTGGAGACGATGGCGCACTTCAAAGCCGCGCTCTATTTCGAGCCGAACGTGGACTTCATCATCGATATCGGCGGACAGGACATCAAGTGCTTCAAGGTCAAGAACCGTGCGATCGACTCTATCATGCTCAACGAGGCGTGCTCTTCGGGTTGTGGCTCGTTCATTCAGACGTTTGCCAAGGCGATGGGAATGGAGATCGAGCAGTTTTCGCGGCTCGGATTGTTTGCAAAGAATCCCGTCGAGCTCGGTTCGCGCTGTACGGTGTTCATGAACAGCTCCGTGAAGCAGGCACAGAAGGAGGGCGCGAGCGTGGAGGATATCTCCGCGGGGCTCTCCTCGTCCATCGTAAAAAATGCGATCTACAAGGTCATTCGTGCCCGCACGCCCGACGAGCTCGGCAAGCACATCGTCGTGCAGGGTGGCACGTTCTTAAACGACGCGGTTCTGCGCTCCTTTGAAAAGGAGACGGGGCGCGAGGTCGTCCGTCCCGCCATTGCGGGGCTGATGGGTGCGTTCGGCTGCGCGCTGTACGCCAAGGAGAACACGCGGAGCGACAAGATCATCAGTTCCATCGTGACCGAGGCGGAGCTCAACGTCTTTTCCTATTCGGCAAGATCGGTCAACTGTCAGGGGTGCACGTCGCACTGTAACGTCAACGTGCTCACGTTTTCGGACGGGCGGCGGTTCATCTCGGGCAACAAGTGCGAGCGCGGCGCGGGGTTGAAAGTGCCGCAGAACCGCCCCGACGTGTATGAATATAAATACAACCGCCTTTTGTCTCTCCCCAAGGAAGAAGCGGGGAATAGGGGCACGGTAGGGCTGCCGTTGCAGCTCGTCATGTATGAGCAGCTTCCGCTCTGGACGACCTTCTTCGAGATGTGCGGCTTTAAGGTCGTGCTCTCCGAGAAGAGCTCGCGCGAGCTGTACTTCAAGGGGCAGCACACGGTGGCGAGCGACACGGCTTGCTATCCCGCAAAGCTCATGCACGGGCACATCGAATCGCTGCTCGATATGGGCGTGGACTTCATCTTCTACCCCTGCGAGAGCTATAATCTGGACGAGCACGACTCGATGAACCACTATAACTGTCCCGTCGTTGCGTACTATCCCGAGCTGTTGAAGGCGAACAACGAGCGGCTAAGCGGCGAGAACTTCATCATGCCGTATCTCGATCCCAACGAGGAGAAATCCACCGTCGATTCGCTTGCGCGTGCTCTCAAAAAGTACAGGCTCTCCAAGGGCTTGATCAGGAAGGCGTACCGCGCGGGCTTGGAACGGATGAAACAGCTTCATGCGGACGTCGTTGCAAAGGGCAGAGAAGTTCTTAGCTCGGCGGAGCACGACGGAAAACAGGTCGTCATTCTTGCGGGCAGACCGTACCACGTCGATCCCGAAATCCACCACGGGATCAATAAGCTCCTATCTTCGCTCGGCGTCGCCGTCATTTCGGAGGAGTCCATCTTCGAGGCGGCGGACCTCGTGAAGGTCAACGTGCTCAATCAGTGGACGTACCACGCGCGGCTGTATCGGGCGGCGGAGTACGCGGCGCACCATAAAAACGTCAACCTTGTGCAGCTCGTTTCCTTCGGGTGCGGCATCGACGCGGTGACGACGGACGAGGTGCGCTACATTCTCGAAAAGCACGATAAGCTGTATACGCAGATCAAGATCGACGAGATCAACAACCTCGGCGTTGTAAAGATCCGTCTAAGATCCATGCTCGCCGCGATTGAGGAACAGCTCAGCCGCGAGGAGGACAACTGACATGAAAGAGATACAAGAGAAAAACACCGTCGACTATACCGACGATTATCCCGTCTTCACCTCGGCGATGAAGAAGGATTATACCATTCTCGTACCCGATATGCTCCCGTGGCACTTCGAACTCCTCATTCACGTCATGCGGCAGGAGGGGTACAGGGTCGAGCTGTTGAAAAACGATACCCGCGCCGTCATCGACGAGGGACTCAAACACGTGCATAACGACGCGTGCTTCCCTGCTCTCTGCGTCATCGGGCAGTATATCGACGCATTGAAGAGCGGAAAATACGACGTCGATAAGACGGCGGTTCTCATCACGCAGTCGGGCGGCGGTTGCCGTGCAAGCAACTATATCCCGCTCATTCGCAAGGCGCTCAAAGCGGAGTTTCCGAAAGTGCCCGTGCTCTCGCTCAACTTCGCGGGACTCGAGAAGGGGAACGGGCTTGACTTAAATCTCTCGTTTCTGCTCAGGCTCGCCTATTCGATCTTCTACGGCGATCTCGTGATGAGCCTCTTCAACCAGACGAAGCCGTATGAGCTTAACGAGGGCGACAGCGTGAAGGCACGCGAGGCGTGCGTGAAGTACTTGAAGGACGCGCTCGATCATAAGACGCACAACAAACTCAAACGCAACGTAAAGTTCCTCATCAAGACCTTTTCCGAGGTAAAAATCAAGCAAGAGCCGAAGGTGAAGGTGGGGATCGTCGGCGAGATCTACGTCAAATATTCGCCGCTCGGCAATTCGCACCTCGAAGAGTTTTTGCTTTCAGAGGGCTGCGAGCCCGTCGTGCCCGCGCTCATGGACTTTATTATGTATTGCGTCGTCAATACGCTCAACGACGCGAAGTTCTATAACATGAAGAGTGGGTCTACCTTTCTCTTCAAATTTGCGTACAAATGGCTGTACGGCAAGCAGAAGAAGATCATCAAACTCACGAAAAAGCACAGCAGATATGAGCCGCTGCACGACTTCGAGCACCTGCGCCACTGTGCGGACAAGGTCATCAATCAGGGCGTGAAGATGGGCGAGGGCTGGCTGATTCCCGCCGAGATGGCTGCGCTTGCCGAGACGGGGACGGACAATATCGTCTGTGCACAGCCGTTCGGCTGCCTGCCCAACCACATTGCGGGCAAGGGCGCGGTGAGAACGCTCAAAACAATGTACCCGCACGAGAACGTCGTGCCCGTCGATTATGATCCTTCGGCAACGCGCGTCAATCAGGAGAACCGGATCAAGCTCATGCTGGCAACCGCCCGCGAGAATCTGAAAACGAAAGCATAAGCGGGGAATTGCCTCGATATACTAATACTATCTTAATGGAAACGGAGTAGACGATGCAAGAGCAACCGGTCGAAAAAAAGAATAACGCCGTAGTGGAATTCCTCGTTCGCATTTTACAGGGCGTCGCCATCGGGATCGCGTTCATCATTCCCGGCTTTTCGGGCGGCTCGGTTGCGGCGATCCTCGGCATCTACGAAAAGCTCGTCGGCGCGATCGCAGACATCTTCAAGAGCTTCAAAAAGAGCATTCTCTTTTTAATTCCGATTGCGATCGGCATGGTCATCGGGATCGGCGCACTCATCGTTCCCATCAAGATCGCGCTCGAACACTATCCCATTCCGACGGTGACGCTCTTCGTCGGGCTTGCGCTCGGCGGACTTCCTTCCGTCACCGATCAGGTGAAAGGGCAGAAGCCCACCTGGAAGCACG
>CAMWQK010000097.1 GCA_947176445.1 uncultured Clostridia bacterium
ATATCAAATTATCGTGCATCTCTATTCGTGTGCAGCGTCAGCTGTGTATAAGAGTCAGCCCTTATAATACGTGAGGTGTTCTGCGCCCTTGGAGTACATGATCTCGTCGGTGCCGTCCGCCTTGACGATGTGGATCGCAGTGCGCGCGCCTGCCGCGTTCTGCTCGACGTAGAAGAGGTTCTCGCCGTCGGTCGCGAGATCGATGCAGTCGTTTTTGGAGACGAGCTCGGGCTCTCCGCCGACGCGCAGATCGAGGCGGTACAGATCGTTGTTGACGCCGTAGCTCACCTGATTGAAATACAGCGTATCGCCGAAGATCGCAAAGTCGCTCACCTTGTTTGCGGTGACGCGGGATGTCGTGCCCGTAACGGTATCGTAGACGTAGAGCGCCTTGTCGTTATACAGATTGAGGAAGTACACGCTCTTATTATAGACCGCCGTCTTGCTGCCCGTCGAAAGGGGCGTCGTCTCGGGTGCGACAAAGCCTTCGAGCACTTCCGATCCCGTCCCTCCCGCAATATAGTAGGTGCAGAGCATCTGATCGCTCACGCGGTAGTAGGCAAGAAGTCCGCTACGGCTCTGACCGTTCCCCGTAGCCGTCAGCGAGGAATAACTCTCGCCCTCTTCCCCGATGATCTTTTCACCCGGACTGTTGCTGTCCACAGCGGGGCGCGCATCGACGCAGTAAATGCCTTTTCCGTAGAGCGTGGACGTGAGCCAGTCGACGTTGAGATAGTAGAGCTTTCCGTCAACGACGGTAAGGTTATTGCCCGCATCCGAGGTCAGCTTCCTCTTGGTTGCATCCGCAATGCGGTAGTTGGCGATATAGTCGCCGAGCAGGTGATTGACCGTATAGTACAGGTAGTCGCCGTCGGTGGTGAGCGCCTTGATTTTCTCGTCTACGACGACGTGGCGGATACCGTTTCCGCTGCTTACCGAGATCGCGGAGAGTTTATCATCATTCGTGCCGTCGGCAAAGAACAGCGAGCCCTTCGCGTAGACCATATACTTCGCCTTGCCCTCGCTGAGGAGCGTTTCGACGGGCTCGTCGCCATCGAGCGAGAGCTGATAGATACCGCTCTTTGCGTTCGTCAGACCGTTCTTCACGTAGTAGAGATTTGTTCCGTTCGTGCAGAGATATTCGGCGTTTGCGGCGAACACGCTCTCCATCTTGCTGTTCTGAATGGCTTTCAGACTCGAAGTCAAAGCCTTACTGCGGAAATAGAGATTGTCCCCCATCACCGTGAAATAGCTCGGCGTATCCGAAGATACCTTCTTGATTTCCATGCCGAAATTGAACGAATACAGCTTATCGTCGTCGAGCGCGTTTGCAAAGTACAGTTTCCCGTCGTAGTACGCAATGTGCCGCTCCTTCTCCGAAGCCGTGATCTTCAGGATTGCCGTAATCATGAAATCGTTATAGTTGGCGTTTCTGAGCACTGCACTAATATTATAAGTGCCCGTCGCGGTTGCCGTGTTCGTAATCGCGTCGTCCTCTTCGCAGTAGTAGGTCACCGTCGTGCCCTCAGGGAGCGCGCCCGCAATCTCTACCGTGTGCGGCTTGCCGTCGTAAGCGACCGTCAGATTGTCCATCGTGATGCCCGCAAAATCCGCCTTCTCGATTTTTAAGGTCGCGGTCAGCGTGAGCGGCTCGTAGCCCTCGCCCGAGAGCGCTGCCTGTGCCGTATAAGTACCCGCATTCGTCTTGGAATTGTCGGTATACGAAACGGATACGCCCGCGGGAAGCGTGCCCGCGACCTCGACTGCGTGCGCGTTGCCGTTATAGGTGACCGTCTTATCTTCAAATGTCACGCCCGTGATGGGCTTTCCGTTGATTTTCAGCGTAGCGCTTAGCGTGAGGTCGTTATAGTTCGCGTTCTTGACGGTTGCGGTGACCTGATAGGTGCCGACAGCCGTCGCCGTGTTCGAATTGTAGGTGACAGACGTGCCCTCGGGGAGCGTGCCTGAAACTTCCACCGCGTGCGCGTTTCCGTCGTATTCCACGGTGACGTCTTCAAGCGTCAATCCCGTGAAGGTCGCCTTCTCGATTTTCAGCGTCGCGGTCAAATTGAGCGTCTCGTAACCTTCGCCCGAGAGTACCGCCTTTGCCGTATACGTGCCCGCGTCCGTCCCCGAATTATCGGTATACGAAACGGAGACGCCTTCGGGAAGCGTGCCGCTGACTTCCACCGTCTGCGCAGCGCCGTTATAGGTGACCGTCTTATCCGCAAAGGTCACGCCCGTGATCTGTTGTTTCGTCGGCTCGTTCGGCTTCGGATCGTTCGGTTTGGGATCGTTCGGCTGCTCCGTACCGCTCGGAGGTGCGGGAGTCGGGTTCGGATCATCACCGCATGCGGCGATCGGAAACGCCAGACAGCATGCGGCGAAAGCAGTGAAAACTACTTTCAACAGTTTCTTCTTCATATCATTCCACTCCTGTGAGTTTTATGATAAAATTATACCCCCCCCCTCGACGAAAAGTCAAGCAAAAAATATATAAAATAACAACGGACGGCTAAACCGTCCGTTGAGTTGAATTTTAAGATTTTTATTACTGCCAGTCGAATACGTTGACCCACTTTGCAAGGAATTCCGCCTCGCCCGACTTCTTCTTCACCGACTGCGACGCCGCAACGATGGGAAGCACGCGCTGTACGTATTGGATTGCCGTGTCCGTCTTCAAGCAGAAGAGTTTGAGATATTTTTCCGCAAGCTCGTCTTTGCCCTGGAGTTTGAACAGCAGATACGTTCTCGCCGCATCCGCCGAGCCGTTGCCCTGCGTGGCGTGTGCCCAGTCGATGATGTACGGCGTGCCGTTCTTTGCAATGATGATGTTGCTCGGCTGGAAGTCGCCGTGGCACAGCTTGACGTGGCGGGGAAGCCCGTCGAGGCGCATGTGCAGATCGTACCGCACCGACGCGGGGAAGGAGCTCGAAGAGATCTTATTGTGCATCTTATCGCGCAGGTGCCCGAGAAGCGGCACCTTTTCCTTGCTCATACGGACTTGCAGATCGACAAAGAGGTTGAGATACTCTTCCGTCTTTTCGGGGTGCTTCTGCATGAGCGTTTCGAGCGTATCGCCCTCGATGTACTCGCTCGTGAGCGCCCAGTCGCCCTCCATCACGGAGACGCCGAGAATCTTGGGGATATCGAGCGTCGAATTCTCTACCCGCGCATGGTTGAGCGCCTCGTTGAGCACGTCTGCCTTGGAATAAGACTGATGATCGAATACTTTGATCAGCTTATCCCCGTCGTGATAGACTTTTTTGCCTACCCCTGTGTAAATAAGTTCCATAAAATAATCCTCCTCATCCGCGGGGATTTATCCCGCAATACTTTTCCACGCCTATTATACAACAGTTTTGTAAATATGTAAATACCCTTTTTTCAAATTTCTCTGCCGATTTTTCGCCTTTTTCGCAAAAAAATCCCCCGAAAAACAACCGTTTTCGGGGGCATGTATGAGATATTTCTTTAATCTTCGAGATAGCGTCTGAGGCTCGCAATCGTCTCTTCCAGCTCGACGAGCCGCTCGCCGTCCTCGGTGGAAGACGTCCGCTCGTTCTCGCTGCACAGCCGCTGTGCGACCAGAAGCTTGCGCCCGATGACGAGCGTTACGACGAGCGAGAGGAAGGTCAGTCCGCCGAATACGCCCGTTAAAATCACGGGAACGTTCGTCGTCGTGCGGACGATGAAGTAGGCGCTCACCGCGATCCCCACGATCATGAGGAGCATGATAATCGCCGCAATGCAGGTACGGATGAAATAGTATTTGCGGTTCCCCGCAAACGCGCTGCGGCGCTCCGCCTGCCCCGCCGTGACGGTCTCTCTCAGCGGCTGCGCCTCGCGCTCCGCCTCTTCGAGCTCCTTTTTGAGCCGTGCGCCGACACGCTCGCGCACCATCGCCTTCACCTCTGCATTCGCCGTAGAGAACTCCTCCGCCATCTCCTCGCTGTAAAACACGCTGTCGTCCGAAAAATTGCGCGTGCGGCAGATCCACAGCCCATTCTGGACCTGAACGTTATCGGGATCGTATAAAAGCGCCTGCATATAGAAGGTCTCCGCCTCTTCAAGGTTGCCCTCTTTATACGCCGCATCGCCCTCTTCGAGCAGTTTTGCGCAGTTCTTAGCCGCTTCTTCGGCGGCTTTTTCTCTGCGTTCGAGCTCCTTCTTTAACTGGCTGGGCGTGAGTCCGACGAGGTCTTCGTCGTACTCCTCATTCTCCCCGAGTTCCTCGGGCAGATCAAAGACGATCTCGCTATCCTCCGTCTCCTCGCCGTCGCCCTCCACTGCGTCCTCGATGCCGCCGACGACGTTGCGCTTGACTTTGATCTTGCGCAGCTCCTCGTCGTCCAATTCTCTGTGTTCCATAAAAACTCCTTATAATTCGCGCTCCGAATCGCTCAAAGCGAACGGACTGCGCCATGCTTTCGATTTTTTGCTTGCGGGCGAGCACGTTTTCGTGCAGATGACGCGGTGCTTGCCCCTGTACCTGCTTTTCGCCCACGAGACGAGCTCATCCGCCTCGAAAATTGCGAACACTCCGCTGCCCGAACCCGTCATGCACGCGCCGAGCGGCCAGAAGCTATCCGCCTCTTTCCACGCC
>CAMWQK010000098.1 GCA_947176445.1 uncultured Clostridia bacterium
CCCCGGCGAGCAGGTTTTCGAGCATTTTCGCGGCCCATATCTTGCGGGAAATGCCCAAGATATCGGTTTGAGTGAGTTCGATGCGATTTTTCCCGACGAACGAGAGATCGCGCGAGACCTTTGCCCCCTTGTTGCCGCGGGGCGCCTTGACCGCCTGCACGAGAATCTCGTCCCCCTCTTTGAGTTCGTACGTCTTTTTCTCGACGTTCTTTCCGTCGTAGCTGGAAAAGCGCGCCGCGCCCTCGTCGAGCGGCAGATAGCAGTTGCGCTCCATGCCGCAGGAGACAAACGCCGCCTGCATTCCGGGCACAATGTTGTGCACCTTTCCCTTATAGATATTTCCGACGATATCCCGACTGCGGTCGTCCTCTACGCAGAATTCGACGATTTTCCCGTCCTCCGTATAGACGGCGATCCGCTCTCCGCAAAATCGGTCAAAAAACCATTCCTTTTTCATGTGTCACCGTAAATCACTGATTTTTCTTCATGTATCAAAGCAAGTTATCTCAGGTGTCACCTTATTTTAACATACACGGACGGAAATTTCAAGCCCTTTTCTAAATTTGCGGCAGATATTCGCGCAACGGCGTGGAATAATCCTTCCCTTGCGCCCCGTCGAGCAGCTCCTCTTCGCTCAGCTCGCCGTAGAACTCTTCCTTTTCGAAGAGATCGAATACGACGTACTTATCCTCCCGCAAAAAGCGCAGCGCATAGCCCGCCGTACAGTCGGCGGAGATGGCAATGCGCAACTCCTCAATCCCGCGCGCAAAGCTCTTCTCGCGCGAAAATGAGATGTGGTTATAGCTCCCGCCGCCGAAGCACCCCGCCGCGAGCAGGACGGAAAAGGCGAGCGCCGTCCACTGCGGAGCGGAAAAGCAGGTATAGATGAAATACCCCGCGATCCCCGCCGCCACAGCAAGGCTCACCGCCGTTAAGATCCGCCGCGAGAGCTTCTCCCCCAAGGGGCGCAGCACGATTTTCAGAAGCCGCCCACCGTCGAGCGGGTAGGCGGGAATGAGGTTGACGAAAAAGAGCGAGAGCGAGACGTAGAACGCGACGTCGGTATACGGATACGTCTCGGGATACAGCCACCAGAGCGCGACGAAAAAAAGCGCGGTAATGCCGTTTGCAAGCGGACCTGCAACACATACGCACGCTTCTTCGCGACGGGATATTCCCGCAATGTCGCCCGAGATCACCGCGCCGTAAGGCATGAGCACGATCTTATCGAGCGTGTAGCCCATGCGGCGCGCCGTAAAGGCGTGGGCGCACTCGTGTTCGATCGCGGCGATCGCCGCCATGAGGAATACGAAGAACTGCCCCGTGAACGCCGTTATCACGCCAACCAGAAAGAACAGCGGGTGAATACGAAATTTGAACTTCTTCGTATCAGCTCCAGGAAAGGGTGTTGCCCTCTACGCTGCAATGGTTGATGAGCGTGCCGTTATCGTAGAACATCACGCGCACTTCCCCCTCGCCGTCCGTATAGCCGAGCGGAAGATTTGACTTGACCTTCTCGCCGCGCGCAAGATAGACGCTGTCCAGCCCGCTCATGATGGTGGAGAAGGAGTCGGAGTGCTTGATCTCGACGGAGTAGCCCGTCTCGGCGTTGCCGTTTACGGAAGCAACCGTTCCGTCGCAGGGTGCGTAGACGCTGCACTTTGCCGTAAACGAGAGGACGCCCGTATCCGATACCGCGATCTCCGTCTCCGTGAACTCATTGACGACGGGCGAGAGCTTAAAGTCGTTATAGGTACGCGTATCTGCCTGCGCCGTCTCCGCGCCCTGGAACAGCCCGCGCACGAACGTGTTGATCGCGCTGTCCGACATAAAGATGTTGGTCAGGAAGATGGTCGCGCACAGCGCGCACACGGCGACGAATTCTCCGATGAGAATGGCGCGGGCACGCCCTGCCTTCTTGGGACGGATATCCCGTTCGATGGCGAGGCTCTGCGCAAAGGCGGGGTCGGCGTCTTCGGCGGTCTCTTCCATGCGGTCGTTCACCTGTTCGACAAGCTGGTCTTTGAGATCAACCTGTCCCTTGTGCTTCTTGCCCTTGCGCTTGACGGTTACCGTCTCGACGGGGATTTCGAGCATTTCGGCGTAATCGAGTTCTTCATTCATATCATATCACCTCTTGAAGATTTTGTGGCAGGCTTTTCCCTGCCGTGCTATCATAATGTATGCCGTCTGAAATTCTTTTAGAAGAAAAAATCCCTGTCGAATGCACACATTTGAGCGAAAAAAACATATGATAATGTCGGATTTTTTTGAATTGTATTTTATTTCCGAAAATCACATTGACGAAATGCTTGGGCTATGATAAAATCAAAGTATCATTAAATAAGTGGCTATCCAATGAAAAAAATATTCTCACTCACTATAAGTATTCTATTCTTGATATTTGCATGCACCGCTTGTTCTACCCAACCGCAAATTGAGTTGAATGCCGAAACTACCAATCGAGAAGTTGTATTAGGCGATACATTTGTTGTCCGTGTTTACACAAAAAACGTCGGCGACGACTATCACTATCGCGGCAGCTCAACGAAAATCGGCGCGGGTGCTCGCATTTTTATTCAAACGGATGTGGGGGAACAATATTTGGATCACGATCCAATCGCTGTCAGCGATGATGTTGCAGATAATGTCTTTGCGCACGGCGAATTAATCGAATACGACTGGATTTTCCATACCGATGGGCAGGAGACTCTGACAGGCACATATCATTTATCCCTCACTTTTTTGGACGAGGAAAAAGTCATTTCAGATTTTATAACCATCATTGACAACTAAGTAAAAAACAAAAAGCCCCCGTTTGCACAAGTTGTGCAACCGGGGGTTTCATATGCTATTTACTTTTTCAGACATTCAATGACGGCGTTCGCCGCGAAGATCGCCTCTTCCTCTGTCGTCTCTCTTCCGAAGGAGAACCGAACGCCGCGCTTTGCCTCTTGCTCGCTCCTGCCCATTGCCGTGAGCACGTGCGAGGGAAGCGCCGCATGCGCCGAGCAAGCCGCCCCGCCCGAGGCGCACACACCCTTCAAGTCGAGCGCGGACAGAAGCCACTCCCCGCTCTTTTCAAACGTAATATGCGAGATGTTCGGCACGCGATTTGCGCCGTCTACAATCGCCTCTTTTCCAAGTTTCTGCAAGACAATCTTCTCGAAGAGATCGCGAAGGCGCAACGTATGCGCCGCAAATTCTTCCCGAGCCCTCTGTGCCTTTTCGAGCGCGGCGGCAAATCCGACGGCTCCCGCCACGTTGAGCGTACCCCCGCGGAGGCTTCGCTCCTGCTCCCCGCCAACGATCAGGGAGCGCATTTTAACGCCGTTTTTGACAACGAGAACGCCCGTTCCCTTGGGTCCGCCGATCTTATGGGCGGAGAGAGAAATCGCGTCACATACCCCTATGATCTCCTTCAAATCGAGCGTGCACGCTGCCTGCACGCAATCGGAAAAGAGCAGGACGCCGCGCGAGGAACAGAGCGCGGAAATCTCTTCGATCGGCTGAATGCAGCCCGTCTCGTTATTTACCGCCATCACGCACACGAGATTCGTATCTTGCGTGAGTGCGTTCGCAACATTGTCCGCCGTGACGATCCCGTCCGCCGAAACGCCGATCTCCCCAAAGCCGCCTTCCCGCAGAATAGCGGCAGAGCGCACTGCGGCGTGCTCGATCGCGGAGACGCACGCGCGCCCCTCGCCCAAGCACCGCACCGCCCAGTTATCCGCCTCCGTACCGCCCGAGGTAAAATACACTTCGTTGGGTTTGACGCCGAGCGTCTTTGCAACGCTGTCGCGCGCGAGGGAGACCGCATACGCCGCCCTTCTTCCCGCCGTGTGCAGGGAATCGGGATTGCCGAAATTTTCCTTCAAGAGAGGCAACATTTTTTCAAACACTTCCCCATCGAGCGGCGTCGTTGCCGCATGGTCGAGATACACGTTCATTTTTTTACCTCCCGTTTTGTTCCATTATAGCCCTTCCCCGAAAAATTGTCAAAGGTTTCTTGATGAGAAAAAACGCCCCGCCGATTTCGGCGGGGCGTTAAGCAACAACCGTTATGCGATTTTCGTGACTTCCTTACTCGTCAGATCCAAGCTATAGAAGTGCGAGTCGCCAAGGTTTGAACGGTAATCGACGAAGTAGATCTTTCCGTCGAGCAGGACGATCTCGCTCGTATGCTTGTCGCTGAGAAGCACTTCTGCCTCGGCGTTCTCACGCGTATTGACGGAGACGCGGCAAAGCTGGGGATTGCCCGTCAAATCGTTGAAGTAGTACACGTAACCGTTATAGACGAACAGTTCGAGCGGGTCGGTCTTGCTCGAGAGAATGACCTCTTCGTTGCTTCCGTCAAGGTCCATGCGGACGAGCTGTTTGTTCGCCCAAGCTAATCCCGTCATTCTTCTGAAATAGATGGTATCGTCTGCAATCACAAATGCGTCCGTATTGCCCTTTCTGACCGTCTCAGTCTTATTGAGCTCGTAATCGGCAACGTTCATTCTCAAAAGATCTTTGCCGTCTACAAAGTAGATATAACCCTTATAA
>CAMWQK010000099.1 GCA_947176445.1 uncultured Clostridia bacterium
AAAGAGCATGAAGGACGCGCTCACGGGCAACGCCTATCCCGGGCGCGGGATCGTGATCGGCAAGAGCGAGGACGGAACAAAGGCGATGTTTGCCTACTTCATCATGGGCAGAAGCAACAACAGCCGCAACCGCGTGTTCGTGGAAGAGGGCGACGCCGTTGCAACGCAGCCCTTCGACGAGAGCAAGGTGGAGGATCCGTCGCTCATCATCTACTACCCCGTCAAGACGGTCGGGAGCGATATCATCGTGACGAACGGCGATCAGACGGACACGATCGAGGAGAGCCTCAAAGCTGGCAAGTGCTTCCGCCACGCGTTGAAGTCGAGGAGGTTCGAGCCGGACGCGCCCAACTACACGCCGCGCATCAGCGGTATTCTGCACCTTGGCGGCGGGTACTCCTACGAGATGTCCATCTTAAAGAGCGCCGACGGCTTGGGTGAGAAGTGCAACCGCTACACGTTCGACTACGAACCGGTAGACGGGCTCGGGCACTTTATCCATACCTATGAAAAGGACGGCAATCCGCTGCCCACGTTCTTCGGCGAGCCTGAGCGCGTGAAGATCCCGAACTGCTTGAAGGCGTTTGCGGACGAGATCTGGGAGAGCCTCAACGGCGAAAACAAAATTTCCCTCTACTGCCGCGCGGTCGATCTCAAGACGGGCGCGACGGAGAAGGTGCTCTACAACAAATTCACGAAATAAACGATTGACGCACAAGATTTTCTGTCTTGTGCGCAACTGCTTTTTATAAAACCATGAGGAGACATTACAAATGAACGAATTTTCTTTGAAATACGGTTGCAATCCCAACCAGAAACCCGCCCGCATTTACATGGAGGACGGGAAGGACTTACCCGTCGAGATTCTCAACGGTCGTCCCGGCTATATCAATTTTCTCGACGCGCTGAACAGCTGGCAGCTCGTCAAAGAGATCAAGGAGAACACGGGCATGGTCGCGGCAACGAGCTTCAAGCATGTTTCGCCCACGTCGGCGGCGGTGGGCAAGCCCCTGTCGGACGCGCTGAAAAAATCGTGCTTTGTCGACGATATTGAGGGACTCGACGATTCTCCGCTCGCGATGGCGTATGCGCGCGCAAGGGGCACGGACAGAATGTCTTCCTTCGGCGACTGGATCGCGCTCTCCGACGAGTGCGACGAGGTAACGGCAAAGATCATCTCCCGCGAGGTATCGGACGGCGTTATCGCGCCGAGCTATTCTAAAAAGGCGCTTGAAATCTTAAAAACAAAGCGCAAGGGTGCATACAACATCGTCAAGATCGATAAGGACTATGTCCCCGCGGAGATCGAGCACAAGCAGGTGTTCGGCGTCACCTTCGAGCAGGGCAGAAATAACTTCAAGATCGACGAGGATCTCTTGAAAAATATCGTCACGAAGAATAAGAACCTGCCGAAGGACAAGGCGATCGATCTCATCATTTCGCTCATCACGCTCAAATATACGCAGAGCAACTCTGTGTGCTTTGCGGCGGACGGGCAGGCGATCGGCGTTGGCGCAGGTCAGCAGTCGCGCATTCACTGCACTCGTCTTGCGGCGCAGAAGGCGGATTTGTGGCATCTCCGCCAGCACGAGAAGGTGCTCGGGCTTCAGTTTGCCGAGGGTGTCGGCAGACCGGAGAAGAACAACATCATCGATATTTATCTCTCGGACGACTATGAGGACGTTTTGGGCGACGACGTGTGGAAGCAGAACTTCGCCGTTCGTCCCGAACCCTTCACGCGCGAAGAGAAGGCGGCATACCTCAAAACCATCACGGGCGTATCGCTCGGCAGCGACGCGTTCTTCCCGTTCTCCGATAACATCGAGCGCGCATTCAAGAGCGGCGTTTCGTACATCGCCGAGCCGGGCGGCTCCGTGCGCGACGATCTCGTCATCGAGGCGGCGGACAGTCACAATATGGTCATGGCGTTTACGGGCATGCGGCTTTTCCACCACTAATAAGTTTCGAACGATTTGTTTTCAAAGGCATCAAAACAAATCGTTCGAGGAATGTAACTTATATGCGGCGTTTAAGTTGTTGTCATTCTTCAACAACGGACAATACCTTGCTCGCGTTTGAAAAGTTTTTATTCGACTTTGTTATACAGGCTGTAAAGGCATGAGGAGAAAATAGGAAATGAAGATTTTAGTCGTGGGCGGCGGCGGAAGAGAACACGCCGTCATCAAGAGTCTGAAAAAAAATGCAAAGGTGGAAAAAATTTATGCGCTCCCCGGAAACGGCGGGATCGCTGCCGATGCGGAGTGTTTCCCCGTGAAGGCGAATGATATCGAGGGCATTGTCGCGTTTGCTAAGGCGCATCCCGTTGATTTCGCCGTCGTTACGCCGGACGATCCGCTCGTGCTCGGCTGTGTGGACGCGCTCGAAGAGCTGGGCATTCCCTGCTTCGGTCCGCACAAAAACGCCGCGATCATCGAGGGGAGCAAGGTCTTTTCCAAGAACCTCATGCACAAATACGGTATTCCCACGGCAAAGAGCCAAACCTTTACGAACGCCGAAGAGGCGATCGCCTATCTGAAAGCGGGCGAGTTCCCCGCCGTCATCAAGGCGGACGGGCTTGCGCTCGGCAAGGGCGTCATCATCGCGCAGAATGAAGAGGAGGCGGTAAACGCCGTCCGCGAAATTATGTGCGACAAGGTGTTCGGCGCGAGCGGAAACAGCATTCTCGTAGAGGAATTCTTAACGGGTCCCGAGGTCTCCGTACTCTCGTTTACGGACGGAAAGACGGTCGTTCCCATGGTCTCTTCGATGGATCATAAACGCGCGCACGACAATGACGAAGGCTTGAATACGGGCGGCATGGGCACGATTGCGCCCAACCCGTACTTCACGAAGAGCGTTGCAAAGGAGTGCATGGAGAAAATCTTCCTGCCCACCGTTCAGGCGATGAAAACGGAGGGGAGAACGTTCAAGGGCTGCCTCTATTTCGGTCTGATGATTACCCCCAAGGGACCGAAGGTTATCGAATACAACTGCCGCTTCGGCGATCCCGAGACGCAGGTCGTGTTGCCGCTTCTGGAATCCGATCTGCTCGAAATCATGCTCGCAGTCAACGAGGAGCGTTTATCGCCCGACATGGTTAAATTTAAGGACGGGGCGGCGTGCTGCGTCGTGCTCGCATCAAACGGGTATCCGCAAAAGTATAAGACGGGATACGAGATCACGCTTCCTAAGACAGGCGAGAACGAGGAAATTTACATTGCGGGCGCAAAGCTCGAAGACGGAAAATTGTTGACGAGCGGCGGCAGAGTGCTCGGCGCGGTCGCAACGGACAAAGACTTAAAATCGGCAATTACGAAGGCATATGCCTTATCGGATAAAATACACTTTGAAAACGCATACAAGCGCTCGGATATCGGACAGCGTGCGCTCAAAGCAAAAGGAGAATGAGATGGTATACAGAATTTACGTTGAAAAGAAAGAGGGGTTCGAGCACGAGGCAAAGGCACTCCTTTCCGATGCGCGCGAGCTGCTTGAAATCGGCGGGGTAGAGAATATCCGCGTCATCAACCGCTACGACGTGGAGGACATTGAGGAGAGCCTCTTCCTCTCCTGCGTCAAGACGGTATTTTCCGAGCCGCAGATGGACAGAGCGACGACGGATATCGACGCTTCGGGCGCGCAGGTGTTCGCGGTGGAGTATCTTCCCGGTCAGTTCGATCAACGCGCAGACTCGGCGGCGCAGTGCATTCAGCTCATCTCCAAGGGGCGTCGTCCGCTCGTGCGTACGGCGAAGGTATACCTCGTCTACGGCGACGTGAACGAGAGCGGGATCGAGGCGATCAAGAAGTACGTCATCAACCCCGTAGAGAGCCGCGAGGCGAGCCTCACCAAGGCGGAGACGCTGAAAATCGATCATCCCGTTCCCTCGGAAGTTGCAACGCTCGAAGGATTTTTGAAGCTCAACCGCAAGGGGCTTGAAGAGTTCGTGCAGAAGTACGCGCTCGCGATGGACGCAGACGATATTGCGTTCTGTCAGGATTATTTCAAGGAGGAGGGGCGCGATCCGACCCTCACCGAGATTCGCATGATCGACACCTACTGGTCGGATCACTGCCGTCATACGACGTTCCTGACGACCATCGACAAGGTGAAGTTCCACGACAAGCTCCTTCACGAGGCTTATAAAGAATACATCGCGGCGAGAAAAGAACTCGACCGCACGAAGCCCATCAACCTCATGGACATCGCGACGATCGCGACCAAGCTCCTCAAAAAGCGCGGTATGCTTGAAAAGCTCGACGAGTCTGAGGAGATCAACGCCTGCACGGTAAAGATCAAGGTCAACGTAGACGGCGAAAATCAGGATTGGCTCCTGCTCTTCAAGAACGAGACGCACAACCACCCGACGGAGATCGAGCAGTTCGGCGGCGCGGCAACGTGTATCGGCGGGGCGATCCGCGATCCGCTCTCGGGCAGAAGCTACG
>CAMWQK010000100.1 GCA_947176445.1 uncultured Clostridia bacterium
TCTCGACTTTCCAAGCGTCGGAGCGACGGAGAATATCCTGCGCGCGGCGGTCAAAGCGGAAGGCACAACGGTGTTGCAGGGGGCTGCCAAGGAGCCCGAGATCGTCGATCTGCAAAACTTCCTCAATCAGATGGGGGCAAAGGTGCAGGGCGCGGGAACGGACATCATCCGCATCGACGGCGTGAAAAAGCTCGGCGGCGTGACTTACAGACCGATGAAAGACCGCATCGAAGCGGGTACATACCTCATCGCGGCGGCGATCTGCGGCGGTGAGATCGAGGTCAGCGGTATTAAAAACGAGAATATCGGGTTACTTTTACATAAATTACGCGAAAACGGTTGCAAAATACATACAAAAAATGATAAAATAAGGTTGGAAAGTCACGGTCGGCTCAAATGCAACCGCAGGATCGAGACGATGCCGTTTCCCGGATTTCCCACCGACTTGCAGGCGCAGGTGACTGCGCTCAACTGCATTGCGGAGGGCGGAACGCTCATCGTCGAAAATCTCTTTGAAACGCGGTTCAAGTATGTGCCCGAGCTCCAGAAGATGGGGGCGGACATCGAAGTGAAGGGGCGCAATGCGTTTGTGCGCGGCGTTCCGCGGCTACATGGGGCGACCCTCGTTGCGGGGGATCTTCGGGGCGGTGCGGCGCTCGTGCTTGCTGCGCTCGGCGCGGAGGGCGTTTCGGAAGTGCTCGACCTTTCGCACATCGACCGCGGATATTCCGATCTGCAAAAAAAATTAAGTAATCTCGGGGCAAAAATCAAGCGGGTCCGTATCTGATCCGTTTCGGAGAAATACTCATGAAGAAGAAAAGCATTCTTGCAATCACCGTTTCCGTTCTGCTCATTCTCGTTGCGATCGCGGCGGGGCTGAGCGCCGTTTACACGGTGTCGTCGGTCAAGACACAGTTTTCCGTCTATTCGGAGGCGGGACGGGAGGAATGTAAGACGTTGCAGGCGACGCTCGACGGGTACGCGGGCAAGAGTATTCTCTTTCTCGATCTCGAAGACATTCGGGGGGAAGTGGATAAGTATCCCTGCCTCAAAGTCGAGGAAGTCAAAAAATCCTATCCCAAGACGGTGGAACTCACCGTGACCGAGCGCATCGAGCGCTATGCGATCGAGCGGACGGGGGAAGACGGCAAGGTCTTCTATTCCGTGCTCGACGAGAACGGGATCTATCTCTACGACAAGGAGCAGAACGTAAACCGCCTGGACGGTGCGCCCAACATTCTCATCGAGGGGCTTCCCGCCGTCTCGCTTGCCGTGGGGCAGGTCGCGACCGGCGCCTATACCGAGGAGCTGTTTACGACGATCGCGGCTTTCAGAGAGGACGATGAAAATGTGCGGCTCAACCTCGTCTCCGTTGCCTTCGAAAAGGGCGCTTCCGATGAGGCGACAACGCGCTTTACACTCATGATGCAGGAGGGCACGCGCATCGAGATCAACAATCTCACCGCGCTTGTCGAGGAGAAGGCGAAGGTGGCGTTCGAGCGGTATTTTACCCTCGAGGACGAGGATAAAATGTTCGGCGTGATCACGGTGAACGACGACAGGATCACGGGCGGATTTAACGTGTCGTACACGATCCAGCGCGATCTTTGATTAAAAACAGGAAAAGGTCTCAAAAAGAGCGTTTCTCATTGCAGAGAAATGCTCTTTTTTTTCGCGAAATGTGTTGCATTTCTTGACAGGTGATTTCAATTCTGATATAATAAGGAATGGATACTTGCGGACAGGCATAGCATGTCCGCGGTAGAGCGAATTTTACGAGGAGATACAGGTATGGGGCGCAGAAACGTTGCGATTTTAGACGTTCGGTCTTCCGAAGTAACGGTGCTTGTGGGGGAGAAGGGCGTGAACAATACTTTTCTCTTCAAAACCATGCGCACAGAATCGTACGACGGATATCAGAACGGCGCGTTTTATAACGTCGAGGGCTTGAAGGAAGCAACGCTCCACGCCGTTGCGGCGGTTGAGCAGGTCTGCGGCGAGCGGCTGAAAAAACTGTATGTCGGCGTGCCCGGAGAGTTCACGAAAGTTGTTCCGCGCGAGCAGGAGATCGGCTTTTCCAAGCGGCGCAAGATCGGGCAGAAGGAACTTAATATGCTCTTCGAGAGCGGACGGGAAGAGGATAAGGACTACCGCTTTATGCGCGCGTCCAGCATGATCTACGTCACGGCGGACAACCGTCGGGTGATCGATCCCATCGGCATTTCGTCTACGGGGCTTTCGGGCGTTCTGTCCTATTTCTACTGTGCAAACTACTTTGTAAATACGATGGAGGAGATCTTCGCAGGGCTGAAAATCTCCCTCGAATATCTGCCCACGCAGCTTGCGATGGCAACCTATCTCATTCCGCCCGAGACGCGGGATGAATATGCGCTCTTCCTCGACGTGGGCTTTCTCTCTTCGAGCATCCTCGTCCTTCTCGGCGGGGGCGTGCTCCTGCAAAAGACGTTCTGGGCGGGGCGCGGACAGATTGCCTTCCGGCTCATGCAGCGCTTTTCACTGCCGTACGAGGCGGCGCTCGCACTGCTTGCAAGCTCCAACCTCTATGTGAAGAGCGACGTAAAGATGCGCGAATTCATGCATGCCGGTATCTCCTACGATATCGACATGGAGGCACTCACCGAGGAGATCAAGGCAGGACTCGACGATCTGTGCGAAGCGGTGGGCGAAGTGCTCGAAGATTGCGCGGGCAAGGAGATCGAGAACAAGCCCCTGTACTTCTCGGGCGAGGGCATGGACGGGATCCGCGGCGGGGCGGAACACGTTTCAAAGCGGCTGAGCCGCGTCTGCGAACAGCTCGTACCCGAGCTCGCATACTACAACAAACCTGCTATGAGCTCGCGCATTGCGCTGCTCGACACGGCTTATGAGGACAACCGCAAAGGCGGCGTATTATATCGATTATTAAATGGTATCGGAGGTTAATTACGATGTACAACGACAACATTCCCTTCATGAACGGAAACGGAAACGGCGAGAGACCGTCTTCCTATGAAAACAGGGATATGAACGAATTTAACGGAAAGGCAAGAATTAAAGTCATCGGCGTGGGCGGCGCGGGAAACAATGCCGTCAACCGCATGATCGAGGCGGGCATCATGAGCGCGGAATATATCGCGGTCAATACCGACGCGCAGATCCTTGCCTGCAATAAGGCGCAGAAAAAGATCCAGATCGGCGTACAGCTCACCAAGGGCTTGGGGGCAGGCGCAGATCCCGAGATCGGCAGAGCCGCCGCAGAGGAGAGCAAGGACGAGCTCATGAAGGCGATCGAAAAGACCGATCTTCTGTTCATCACCGCGGGCATGGGCGGTGGTACGGGCACGGGTGCTGCTCCCGTCATCGCCAAGATCGCAAAGGATCTTAAAATCCTCACCGTCGCCGTCGTCACCGAGCCGTTCGAGTTCGAGGGAAGACGCAGAATGGACAACTCTTCCAAGGGCTTGGGCGATCTCAAAAAGTACGTCGATACGCTCATCATCATTCCCAACGATAAAATCGGCGAGGTCGTTCCCAAGAACGCACCGATGGCGGAGGCGCTCCACGTTGCCGACGAGGTGTTGAAGCAGGGTATCCGCGGCATTGCCGATCTCATCGTAACGCCCGCGCTCATCAACCTTGACTTTGCGGACGTGAGAACGATTCTGAAGGACAGAGGACTTGCTCACATGGGCGTCGGCGTTGCAAAGGGCGAGAACAGGATCGTCGAGGCGGTGCGCCTTGCGGTCAACTGTCCCTTGCTCGATACGACGATAGAGGGCGCAACGGGCGTCATTCTCAACGTCGTCGGCGGCAACGATCTGACTTTCGACGAGGTGAGAACGGCGGCAAGCCTCATTCATAGCGTCGTCGATTATTCGGCGAACATCATCTTCGGTGCGTGCATCGATCAGAACGTCAGCGACGAAGTGGAAGTCACCGTTATTGCAACGGGTTTCCCTTCGACCGATTTACAGAGAAAGGGGAACGCGCACGGCGCTAACCTTCCTTCCGCGCGTGAGGCGCAGCCGCGTCCCGCACAGCCGCAGCAGCCCGTCTACCGCGAGCCCCAACAGCCCGCATATCAGCCGCAACAGCCGCAGCAGAGCGAAGTGCCCGAGAGCGTATACCGCAACGCGCCGAGCGATCCCTACGGGGTGGCAGCTCCCGCGCCTGCGCAGCAGCCGATCGCGCCGCCGCCCGCAGCTCCCGTCTATCAACCTGTCGAGGAGCCGCAGGAAGAGGAGCAGGGGCAGAAGCTCCCGCCGTTCGTGCGCAGAATGCTCGGCAAACGCAAATAATTTCCGAATAAAACATTTTCAAAAAACGGGTTTTTGCCCGTTTTTTTGTTTTATTTTGAGTAGCAAAGAAGGGAAAAGATATGTTGACGGCGGATATTTTTAAGAAAAAATCAATGAGATTTCGGTCAATAAATATATTG
>CAMWQK010000101.1 GCA_947176445.1 uncultured Clostridia bacterium
CCATCGTTCTGTGGCGGGAGAGCTCCGGAATGTTCTCATCGTGAATATTCGAAAAAATGACGCCTACCGTTGAATTCACCATTTCCTTATTCCCCCTTGTAATCCTTATCGATAATCTGTCCGCCGGCAACGTGCGCACCGCTTGCAACGGTGATCTGCCGTCCTAAAACGGCAATGCCGGACGCCTTCTTTTTCTCCTCGCCGACGGTCGCGTTCTCTTCCACGACGACGTTCTCGTCGATGATGGAGTACGTGATCTGCGCGCCCTTCTTGACGACTGTTCCCGCCATGATGACGCTATCTTTTACCGTTGCGCCCTCTTCGACGACGACGTTGCTCGCAAGGATGGAATTCTCGACCGTGCCCTCGATCTCGCAGCCGAGCGCGATCATTGAGTTATTCACCTTCGCATGATCGCCGATATACTCGGGCGGCGCGAGCGGGTTGCGCGAATGGATCTTCCACGCCGAATCGCCGACGTCGAACGCAGGATTTTCACCGAGCAGATCCATGTTGGACTCCCAGAGCGAAGAGATCGTTCCGACGTCCTTCCAGTACCCGCTGAAACGGTAAGAGACCATCTTCTCCCCCGCGTTCAGCATGGCGGGAAGCACGTCCTTGCCGAAGTCTTTGCTCGAATCGGGATTTGCCTCGTCCGCTTCGAGATATTTGAAGAGTTTTTCCGCCGTGAAGATATAGATACCCATCGAGGCGAGATTGCTCTTCGGCTGTTTGGGCTTCTCCTCGAATTCATAGATCGTTCCGTCCGGATTGGTGTTGAGAATACCGAAGCGGGACGCTTCCTTCATGGGCACTTCGATCGCCGCGATCGTGCAGTCCGCGCCCGACGCCTTGTGCGTTCTCAGCATCTCGGCATAGTTCATCTTATAGATGTGGTCGCCCGAGAGAATGAGAACATAGTCGGGATTGTACTGCTTCATGAAGTTCATGTTCTGGTAAATGGCGTTCGCCGTGCCCTCGTACCAGGAAGATTTCTTCTTTGCCTGATAGGGCGACAGGATATGTACGCCCCCAAACGCGCGGTCAAGATCCCAAGGCTGACCGTTTCCGATATATTCATTGAGTTCGAGCGGCTGATACTGCGTGAGTACCCCCACCGTATCAATGCCCGAGTTGATGCAGTTACTCAGCGGAAAATCGATAATGCGATACTTCGCACCGAATGCCACTGCGGGTTTTGCAATGTTGTTGGTCAAGGCGTACAGTCTGCTGCCCTGTCCGCCTGCCAAAAGCATTGCAACGCATTCCTTCTTTCTAATCATACTCTTCCCCCTTATTTATTACCTTTTGTTTGAGCGGCACTCTTTGCCGTATTTCCCTTATCTGTTTGCGCACTCTTTTTCGCCTTTGCGCGGGGCGGCGTCGCTTCCCGTACGAGATAGATACAGGAGAGCTTCGGCACTTCGATGGGCAAGGAATACTCCTTCCCGTGGCTCGGACGCTTGACTGCCGTAAACACCTTCTTCTTGAGCTTTCCTTCCCCGCCGTACTTCACTTCATCGGAATTAAAGACGACCTTATATTTTCCGTTCTTATTGACACCGAGCAGATAGTCGGTCGCGTCTGCGCCCGAGAAGCTGACGAGCGCGATCACCTCTCCGCCGTTCTTATCCCTGCGGATAAACGAGACGATATTGCGATCGGCGTCATCCGCCGCGAGCCATTCGAAGCCCGCCCAACTATCCTCCACTTCATAGAGCGCGGGCGTCTCCTTATAGTATTCGTTGAGCGCGCGGGTATAGACGGAGAGCTTTCCGTGCAATTCGTACTCATCACGCAGGAAGAACTCCAAGCCCTCGTGATAATCCCACTCCTTGAACTGCCCGAACTCATAGCCCATGAAGTTGAGCTTCTTGCCGGGGTGCGCCATCATATAGCCGAGGAAGGCGCGAACGCCCGCAAATTTCTCTTCATACGTTCCGGGCATCTTGTTGATGAGCGAGCACTTGCCGTGCACGACCTCATCGTGAGAGATGGGCAGAACGTAGTTCTCGGAGAACGCGTACATCATCGAGAACGTGAGTTTGTTATGATTGTTCATGCGGAAGAACGGGTTGAGCGACGTATACGAAAGCATATCGTTCATCCAGCCCATATTCCACTTGAAGTTGAACCCGAGCCCGCCGACGCTGCCGGGCTTGGTGACAAGCCCCCACGCCGTCGATTCCTCCGCGATCATGAGCGCATACGGGAAGCGCAGGAACACCGCCTCGTTGAGCTTGCGAAGGAAGGCGATCGCCTCCAAATTCTTATTCTCGCCGTAAATATTCGGCTGCCACTCACCGGGACGCTTGTCGTAGTCGAGATAGAGCATCGAGGCGACCGCGTCTACGCGCAATCCGTCGATGTGATATTTATCGAAAAAGAAACATGCCGACGAGATGAGGAAGGACAAAACTTCGTTTCTGCCGTAATCGAAGCGGCGCGTGCCCCAGCTCTTGTGCTCCATTCTGTCCCACTGGCTGCTCTCATACAGCGGCTGCCCGTCGAACTCGTACAGTCCGTGCGCGTCCTTCGGGAAGTGCGCGGGCACCCAGTCGAGAATGACGCCGATCCCCGCCTTATGGAAGCAATCGACGAGATACATAAAGTCATGCGGTGTGCCGAGGCGGGAAGTCACGGCAAAGTACCCCGTGACCTGATATCCCCACGAACCGTCGAAGGGAAACTCGGTGACGGGCATGAACTCGACGTGCGTATATCCCATCTCCTTGACATACGGAACAAGCTCCTTTGCAAGGTCGCGGTACGAAAGGAAGTTACCGTCCGCATGCCGCTTCCACGAAAGAAGATTGACTTCGTATGTATTCATGGGCGAAGTATATACGTTCTTGTTGGCGCGCGCCTCGAAATATTCCTTATCCGTCCACTTATAGCCGGCAAGATCGTAGAGCTTGGACGCCGTCTCGGGCGCGGTCTCCGCATGGAACGCGAGAGGATCGGCCTTCAAAATTTGCCTACCGTCCGCCGTCGTAATACAATACTTATAGTTGTCGTACTGTTTGAGTCCCTCAATGAAGAGCTCGAACGTCTCCTGATCGGTCGTAACGCGGTGCATAACGTGACGGTTCCGATCCCAGCCGTTGAAGTCACCTACGACGGAGACGCGCTGCGCGTGCGGCGCCCATACGCGAAAAACGTACCCCTTACTGCCTCCGCATTTCTCGGGGTGCGCTCCAAAATAATCGTATAGAGTCCGATTTGTTCCCTCGTGAAAGAGATACAGCGGAAAATTCGCCGCACTTTCCTTTTGTTTCCTCTCTGCCATTTTCCCCTCCGCGCTCACCGCTGAAACGGCAAACGCCCGCGGAATCAATTTGTTCCGCTTTTTCGTATTCTTATTATACTATATATTGCCCGAAGTTTCAATACCAAATTTGAAAAAAATTTCAAATTTTTCTCTATTTATACCACAATTTTCCTAACTGATTGAAGCATTCCAAGCTATTCGCCTATTATAATATAGTATAAACAAAAAAGAGCGTCGTATGCCTGACGCTCTTTTTGCATATTTCTTGCATAAACAATATGTTTCATGTATATTAGATCATATCTCAGTCATCAAGAACGGTCTTGATCGTGTCGTAAATATCCCCCGCGCCGAGCACGAGAACAAGGTCGCCCTCTTTCAGTCCGTCGGCGATCAGTCGCCTTCGCACCTCCTCGGGCGTATGCGCATACGACGCTTCGGGCACGCGGCTCACGAGCATGGCGGCGCTGCCGCGCAGATCAAACGGCTCACGGGCGGCATAGGTCGAAAAGACAATCGGATTTTCCGCCTGTTTCAGCACGCCGACGAACTCCTCCATCAGATCGCGCGTCCGCGTATAGGTATGCGGTTGAAATACGACGCGTACGACCCCGCCCGCGATCGCTCTTGCCGTTTCAAAGGTGGCGGCGATCTCCCGCGGGTGATGTGCGTAGTCGCAGACGACGGGCACGCCCTTGATCGTCCCCACCCTTTCAAACCGACGCTTCACCCCGCGAAAACGCTCTAAGCCTGTCTTGATATCTTCCACCGAGATCCCGAGCAGCCGCGCCGCGGCAAACGCCGCGAGCGCGTCTTCCGCATGCACCCGTCCGCGCACATTTAAGGAGATTTTTTCAAGCGGTATTCCGTCCTCCGTGACGGTGAACGAATATCGCTCGTCTTTGACGCGCAGATTTGTCATGCGGTAGCGCCCCGAATTTCCGAACGTGACGCTTTGGGGAAAGCCGTTCATGTGTGGATCGTCCGCACAGATCACCCGCTCTTTTGCATTACAGGCAAATTGCAGGAATGCGTCCCGTATTTCCCCGTCACTGTGATAGCAGTCGGTATGATCTCTGT
>CAMWQK010000102.1 GCA_947176445.1 uncultured Clostridia bacterium
GATCTAGTTTGCGTCGATATCCGCCTCGGGAATGGAGACAAATTTTTTCACAAGCGCGAGGATCTCTGCAATGCTCCCCTGCACTCTGATTCCGTCAAGGTCTGCATAGACTGCCTCGCCGTCATAGCCGAGCACAACCGTCTTGGTGTGATTCTCATAAGTGATATCGAGTACGCCGCTCGCATTCAGCGTCTTCACGTTGAGGTTGATTTCGCCCGCAACGGCAAGAGCTTTCGTCTCATACGCAACCGTCGCTTTCAGGTTTTCGCCCGTGAAGATATCTGCAAGAATGTCCGCATATTTTACGATATCGGTATAGCCGTTCGTATCGATCTCGACCGCCTCGCACTTTGTAACGCCGACGTCTGCGCCGAGCGCATTTGCGGTGAGCGCGGTATCCGTCACCGTCAGAGCAACTTCACCGAGATCGAAGTCAACGCCGAACGCTTTCAGAAGCTCCGTGCCCTTCAATGCGACGGCGAGCGTTCCGTCCTCTTCACCGAGAACAAAGTTTGCGGCGAACTCGGGCGTGAGCACCTTGCCGATGATTTTCGTAAGATCGATTTTCACTTCCCCCATTTCGGGAAGCGTGATATATTCGTCAAGGAGCGTGAGCGCATCGGAAACGTTTGCCGAGAGTTTAATCCCGTCAAGGTCGAGATAGACCGCTCCGCCCGTGTAGGCAATGCCGACCGACTTTGTCGCATCCCCGACCGTCACGCCGACCGTACCCGCAACGCACAATTCCTTCAATCCGATTTTAAGATCGGCAGTCACCGCAAAGCCGTCCTGTTCATACGAAATATTCGCGTTGATCGCATCGGACGTGAACAGATCGATGAGCGTATCCACATAGGGAATAATGTTTGCAAAGCCCGCTTTCTGCTCCGCCGTGAGCGCAGGCAGCTGCTCCTTACTGAAAGCGAGGTCTGCCGCGATCGCAAAATCGCCGAAGGCGACGTTTGCGCTCACCTTGTCGAGCGTGACCGCGTTCTTTTCGTCAATATTAAATTTGAAGTCGACGGGAAGCGTCATGCCGAACAGTTCCAGCACGGCGGAAAGTCTCGCCTTGCCTTCGCCCACGGTAAACTCCCCTGCGCCGAGCTGACCGACGAGCGCATCCGTATCGAGCGACGCCCCCGCGTCCATCATGCCGTCGGGAAGCAGATCGCTCACAAGTGCAAGAAGGTCGCCCGTGCTCATGCGCGCCTTCACGCCGCCATAGGAAAGGTAGACGCAATCGTCTGCATACCAGATGTAAATGTTGCCGATGCGGGCGCGGATATCCATCGTCTCAATATCGACGTAGACGACGCCGGTAACGGGCGCGCCGTTGAGATTGAGATCGAGCGCGAACGTAGCGGGTCCGCTCAGAACGCTCCCGAATGCCTGCGTCAGGCACTTGACCGAGGTGATTTCCTCCTCATCGGGAAACTCGGTGACAGGCTTATTCGCATACTTCGAGAAATAATCGTCGTATGCGCTGCTCTGTGCGCGCTGCGTGCCGTACTCGTACGCCGTAATGTAGGTCGCGGTACAACCGACCGAGACGACCATCTTCGCCTTATATTTTTCGGTGATATCCGAGCGAAGCACCTGCCATGAGTCGTCGAACGTGTAGGTCACGTCAATATACTCGAATACGGGCCAGTCGTCGAGACCGCCCGTCTGCTTCATCTGTTGGCAATAGTAATAGGGCGCCTTATCGGTCGCGGGATCGAGATGGAACGTCTGCGAATACGTCCCGTCGCCGTTGTCTACAACGCTCTCCGCACCGAGTACCGTCTCCTCGTTGAGGATGTACACGGAAAATTCCGTACCGGGAAGCCCGTAATGGTTCTTGAAATAATCGCGCGTCACCTTCGTCGGCTCGCCGCTGTTCCATACGGTGTTCACGCCGTCCGTCTTGGAAGCGTCCGCCGCCGTGCGCCACAGCACGTGATCGCCGACAAAGCACAGCTGCTTCGCCGTCTTGATGAGCGAACTGACCGAGATATCCGTCGAGATGAGTACTTCGTCCGAGTACTGTTTATATGTATCTACGCGCTGCTCCACCATCGTATCGACGATGCCGTGCATCTCCGAATACCAGCTCGGCTGCTCGGCAAGGCGGCGCGCCATGTAACCGATGTTCTCGATCCCCGTGTGCTCGGTGGGCAGACTGCCGTCCGTCGGGATATCGTACGAGACCGTTCCGAAACCTTCGATCGTCTGACGCCCCGGATCGTCTTTATGAAAAAACATTGCAGGCGCAACAATCAGCATGACCGACATAATGACGATCAGCGTAAGTGCGACTGCAATTTTCGTTTTGCGATGTTTATATCTCTTTTTAACCGCTAAAAAGCGTGATTTCTTGCCCATTTTTCGATCCTTATCCGGAGACACTTTATCCCCGATGATGACAGTATACCACTGTCATAAAAAAATGTCAACTTGTAATATAATTATATGACAAACTTTTTTCGCAAATTCGCGATTTTTTTTGCTCTTAGCGCACAATTTATTTAGAAAATGCCGATATTTTCCCGAAATTTATCTTTTCATCATTCGCTTGACAAGTTGCCCATAAAAATGTATAATCAAAACAACTTTTTACAAACGGAGAAAGCGTATGATCGTTCGGGGAATGAAAAATTATCTGTCATGTCTGAAATACATCTTCGTGCCGCTCGGCGCGCTCTTCCTCGGCATCGTGCTCGGGCTCTCAATCGGGATCCCCACGATCGGAGCGGCGATCAACGACCTGACGGGCGAGGTACACAATATCACCGAGAATCTCAGCATCGATCCGGTAGCACTCAAAGACAGTCTTGTCAACTCCGTCAGCGCGCTCGACTGGGCTTCCCCCGCCGACGCATTGAAGACGGTACTCACCCGCGAGTGGTTACAGGAAACCATCCTCTCCGCCCTTGACGCGCTCGTTGAAAATTCGGATGCTTACGTCGAACAGATTTCATCCGCGATCAACGGCTTGATTTTTTCCATTGTCTCGACGATCGTCGTCACCATCGTGTTTGCCATCGTCTTTCTGTTCGTCGGGTACTTCGTCACGAAGTCGATGATCCGCCGCGAGATCGCAAAGCGCGCGTTCTGGAAGTTCCTCCTCGTCGGATTGCTCGAATCCCTGCTCTCCACCGCGGTTGTGGTGCTCTTCTCCTGGCTCACCGCTCTGTGGTTGCCGGGTGGAGCAATTTCCGCCGTCGTCTTTATTCTTTTGAGCGGCGCATTTTCTCTCTTCGAAGCGTATCTCATTCATGCGAGAGGAAAGATCAGGCTGAAAGAGATCCTCACACTGCAAAACATCGTGAAGCTCTTTTTAACAAACATCATCATCTTTTTGCTTTGGGGCGTACTGTTCCTGCTCGTTACGCTCATATTCAACCAGATTGTCGGCTTGGTGTTGGGGCTTACTCTTCTTGAAATCACCTTCATCGTCCTCGGCATGAATGCCGAATCGTACGTCAAACAGACGGTCGAAAAGCGCGCCGCGCTCCCCGCTTCGAACACAGCAAGCCAAAGCAATCTTGCCGCATAACGTCGGCATGAAAAAATTTTTCCCGATATCTTTTTATTTCGAGACGCATTTTGCTTGACTTATATTGATTTATTTAATATACTAATTTGCGTTGTGAGCCTTGCTGCTGTGGCACAGCCCTTGGAGCACGTCCTTGGTAAGGACGAAAGCTGCATCCTGCACATCACCCCTGCGGGGTGTGTGCGCAGATTGAGTTAAGCGAGCGCATGGTGCGCGCGAGCGTGACCGAACCTGCCGCTGCTCCTTACGGCAGGTGAGAAGAGGTCGGCGACCTCGTCCTCTCAACAAAACAACAAAATATGCTGCTGTGGCTCAGTCGGTAGAGCACGTCCTTGGTAAGGACGAGGTCGGCGGTTCAAGTCCGCTCAGCAGCTCCAAAGCCTTTCCCTCGTGGGAAAGGCTTTTTCGCTGCATCGCGTACTACGTCCGCTACTCGCCTGCGGCGGGGCGAACCGACAGATTCTTCGCACGCTGTCTGCCAAATAAAAACGCCGTGCTTTCAGCACGGCGTTTTTATTTGGTGGGGACAACAGGGCTCGAACCTGTGACCTCGCGCATGTGAAGCGCGCGCTCTAACCAACTGAGCTATGCCCCCTTTCAGAATGCTTCCCTATTGTATCGCTTTTTTCCTTGCATGTCAACCGATTTTATACCCCACCCAAAAAACTTTTTTACATGCAATCACGGGACTTTTTATAAAAAATTGTTGACTATTTTTCCCCACCGCGGTATCATATTAGAAAAAACGGAGGTTTTACCCCACTATGGGATTCTTTACAGGAAAAAC
>CAMWQK010000103.1 GCA_947176445.1 uncultured Clostridia bacterium
CGGCATCATGACGGCGGGGAACGGGATCATCATCGTCGCCATCAGTAGGGAGAAGAGAAGTTTCCCGCCGCGAAAGCGCATCTTCGCAAATGCAAAGGACGCAAGGCTTGTTGCGAACAGACCGATCGGCAGAACGAATACAAAGATTTTCGCCGTGTTGAAAAATCCGCGCAAAAGATTTTCTTCAAAGATGACGTTGGAATAGTTTTCGAATTCCCATACGGGGGGGATTAACTGTAAATGCTCGGTAAACAGATCCTTGCCGCGCTTGAACGAAGAAGAGAGCATCCATAAATACGGAAAGATCATCGTGACCGCCACACAGGACAGAACAAAGAGCAAAATTCCCGTCGTCAATCTTCTTTTGAAGGTTTTACTCTGCAATAACGACATATCACTCTATCTCCTTCACCCAGTATTTTCTGACAATGAACTGAATAAATGTGATCGCGAACGTGAACAGGGCAAGAACCCACGCAGCGGCGGAAGCAAGCCCCATTCGCTCCCCTTCGATTCCCTTTTGCCAAATGTAGTACACCATCGTCATCGCGCTGTTGTCGAGCCCGCCGCCCGGCGTCATGACGTATACCTGCCCGAACGCCTGCAACCCGCCGATCAGCCCCATCACCAGAATATAGAACGTAACGGGAGAGACAAGCGGCAGCGAAATACGGAACATCTTGACGGCGGCGCTTGCGCCGTCCAGTTCCGCCGCCTCGTAATAGGACTGATCGATGTTCCTCAGGCTCGCAAGGAATAAGAGCATCGTATTGCCGAGCCCTGCCCAGATCCCCATCAAAATGAAGGCGGGCTTGATAAACCTGACGTCTCCCAGCCAGTTGGGTAAATCCTCAACGCCGAACAGTCCGATGAGCTTATTCAGAATGCCGTATTCCTGATTGAAAATCCATTTCCAGACGACTGCAACCGCAACGCCGCTCGTGACGGCGGGAAGATAATACACAACTTTGAAAAATCCCGAAAGCGGCATATTTCTGTTCAGCGCAACCGCGAGCAGGAACGAAAGGAACATTCCGATCGGGATCCCGATCATCATAAAAAAGGTATTTCCGATACTCTTTAAGAATACGCCGTCGCTGAAAATTTCTCTCAGATTGTCCAGCCCGTTAAAGGACGGCGCCGCGACGATGTTCCATTGCATGAAGCTCATTACAAAAGATACTACAAGCGGAATCAGCAAAAATCCGAACAGCAACAGCGTGGCAGGGAGCACAAACAGCCACGCCCACAATTCTTCCGATCGATTTAATTTCTTTTTCTTAGACCTCATAAGCCCTTCCTTTCCGTAAATGAAACCCCTTTCGGGAAATCGTCGCAGACGGTTTTCCAAAAGGGGTTACCCTGCCGATTATTTTCCCCAACCCATATTTTCTTTCAGCTGCTCCATCTCTCTGTAAGAGATATCCAGCTGCTCCTGCATCTGCGCCTTGATGTTCATACAAAATTCCGCCGCCGAAACGTCCCCGTTAAACACGTTCCCCACACTGTTGTTGAACGGCGTGAACCACGCGTCCGAAGGCGTCATGTAGTATTCAAACGGGTGACCCGTCCTTTCCAGAATATTGATCCATTCTCCGACATTCGGGCGCTCGTCTTTGTAATAATCGATGAACTCGCCCTTTGCTTTCGATTTGATATTCGGAACGATCTGCCCCGCCTGATAAAGCGTACGCTGACACTCCTCGTTGGTCGTTAAGAATTTGATGAAATCATAGGCAAGGTCCTTGTGCTCACTCCTCGAACTCATGGCAAGTCCCATATATCCCGTCGAGGTCGCCTGCGTTCCGTTCGGACCTGCAATCAGAGGAAAATAATCCCACTCGAAATCAAGATCTTCATTGTAGACAGCCAAATCCCACGGTCCTGCTACAAAGATCCCGATCTGTCCGTTCATCCAGCGCGTATAGCCGTCTAAGCTGGCGATCTCCGTGGAGTTTGGCTTTATCCCCTCCACCGTCAGCCGACGGATAAATTCCAGCGATTCGATGAACTTCGGGCTATCTACCGTGACGGTCTTTCTGTCTTCCGAGAGGAAGGAAGCGTCGTTCCCCCAGACCGCCTGTTCCAGATTGTAACCGGACAGTAACCAGGCATTCCGCTTTGCACCGGGATTGCCGATTCTGTTATCCACCTTTTTACCCTCGACGAACAGATCGTCCCAATTCCAGGGATGATCCAACGAAGGCGCAGTCAGTCCGTATTCCGCGAACAGATCCTTGTTATAGACGAGCGCCATCGGACCGACATCCTTGGGGAAGGCGTAGATGTCGCCCACGCCCACCTGATTTCCGTCGAGTTTATACTGATAGAACCCCGGCTCATCCCAGAACTCGTTCAGATCGAGCTCCGTATCGGCATCGATATACGGCTGCAAGTTCTCGATATGCCCGCTGACCGCTTTGTTCCAGAGCATTCCGTAGGGCACGTAGAAGACGTCTGCGGAGCACTCCCCGTTCAAAGCGTCCGCACTCAGCGTGGAATTGAGCTTCGAACGGTATTCCCCGACTGCGACCGTATTGTAATCCACCTTGCAGTTATATAATTCTTCAAACTGCGCAATCGCCTTTTTGTAAGCCTTTTTTTCGGTGGAGTTCGTCCACCCCATAAACGTGATCTTCTCTTTCCCGCTTTGATCGGCACATCCGACGAAGCCCAAACAGCCGCCAAGCGCCAACAAAGAGGACAGTGCGATCACCGCTATTTTTTTGAATTTCACTCGCTGACCTCCGTAAATTCGCACGTCACCAACGTAATCTGAATGGTTCCCTGCGTGGTCGATCCGTCCTGCATGGTCAAGGTACCTTTCAGAACACCGTCTTCCCAGACTCCCGCAAAGGTGCGGCCGTCGTCGAACGTCACCGTAGCCTCCGCTACTCCGCACTCCGCGCCGAATACCTGCAACGACATTCCTCCCTCGTAAGTATAACCTACCTGAACGAATTTTACAACGCCCGTGCTGTTGTGGAAGAAGAAGTCGCTTTCGATGTACGGCGCCTGACCTGCCGTCACCCAATAGGTTTGCCCTTTCCCGAACGGGATATTTTCTGCGCCCACTACAATGTACTGCCCTTCATAGGAGAGCCCGCCCGCAACCACGGGAACGCCCTGCTCGGTTGTTTTGAGCTCATAGATCCCGAACCCGAAAGACGGGATGAACAGTGCGGGAACCGTCTCATCGCCCTTGTTCATTGTTCCGACGGAGAGATAGGTCGCATTCCCGTAGAAGCCCTTCACTCCTGCACTCTGGAGACGATCTACGCCGAGGTGTTCCAGCGTTCCCTCGAAGATCCCCTCCGGCGTTGTGATTTTCACCGTGTCAACGACCGTTCCGTCAAACGCCGTGTAAGGCTGGAATTCATTTCCGCCGGCAATCGCCAGTTGCACCGCATTCAACGGTCCTTCGTACGTGATCCCGTTCTTCATATCCAGCGTTCCGTAGCCCGTCAGCCAGCCGTGACCTTCCGTAGCCGTGAACTCGGGACCGCCTGCCCACACATACGTTCCCGCCCCGTAAGGGACGTTATGATCGCGCATTTCGCCCGTATAGGTGATGCCGCCGCTCTCAAATGTACCTAAGTAGCGGTAGGAGAAGGAGAAGTCGAGCGCAACGGTCACGTCTTCGATCGTCGTTCCGTCCTGATAGGTGATCGTCCCTTTCAGCTCATATGCGTTCAGATCTTCGTTATAAACATAGTTGCCTTCAAACGTCTCGCCGGAGTAGTCCGCATTTTCGGGATACGCAACCGTAACCTTTTCCGAAAGTCCCGTCCACATATCAACGGGCGCGAACAGTCCGCCGCTCAGCGGCCCGTAGTACTCGATGCCGTTCTTCATGTCCAGCGTGCCGTAGCCCGTCAGCCAGCCGTGTCCGTTTACGACCGTGAACTCGGGACCGCTGCTCCACACATATTTTCCCGCACCGTAAGGCACGTTATGATCGCGCATTGCGCCCGTGTAGGTGATGCCGCTATCCGTATACGTACCGGAGTAACGGTAAGAGTGGGAGAAATCGAGCGCGACGGTCACGTTTTCGATCTTCGTTCCATCCTTATAGGTCACCGCGCCTTTCAGCTCATACTTGTTTTCGGCATCGTTATAAACGTAGCTGCCCTCAAAGACCTCGCCCTGATAGTCGATGTTCTCGGGATAGGTGATCGTCACCTTTTCCGAGAGCCCCGTCCACACATCGGTGGGCGTCAGCAAGCCGCCGCTCATCGGTCCGTAATATGCAATGCCGTTATCCATCGTCAGCGTTCAGTAGCCCGTCAGACAGCCGTGTCCGCTTACGACCGCGA
>CAMWQK010000104.1 GCA_947176445.1 uncultured Clostridia bacterium
CGCCCGCGCCGAGACGGATCTCGATGTCGAAGTCAAATCCGAGCCCTAAGATGTTTTTGCCGAGCAGTCCGTACTTGTGCGCCTGATCGATCGCGATCTTCAAGCGCTGTACGGCGACGGGATACTCCGCACGCACGTAGATATAGCCGTGGTGCGCGCCGATCGCATAGCCCGCGATGGTCATCGCTTCGAGGACGCAGTGGGGATCGCCTTCGAGAACGGAGCGGTCCATGAATGCGCCGGGGTCGCCCTCGTCCGCGTTGCAGCATACGTATTTGATATCACCCTGCGATGCCTTTGCAAACGCCCACTTTCTGCCCGCGGGGAAGCCCGCGCCGCCTCTGCCGCGCAGCCCCGATGCGAGCATCTCGTTGATGACGTCATCGGGCGTCATGGTGGTGAGTACCTTTTCGATTGCGGCATAGTCGCCCGCTGCGATCGCTTCCTCGATGTCCTCGGGGGCGATCACGCCGCAGTTGCGAAGCGCAATCCGCAGTTGTTTTTTATAGAAGGGGGTTTCGCCGAAGGGAATCACATTTCCTTCCGCCGTCACCGTACCCTGATAGAGGAGTTCTTTCACGAGGCTTCCGCCCTTGACGAGGTGCTTTTCCACCACGGTCTTGGCGTGTTCGGGCGTCATCTGCGCATAGAACGCGCCTTCGGGATATACGATCATGATGGGACCGAGCGCGCACAGACCGAAGCAACCCGTCTTTACGATGAGAACGTCGGTAATGTTGTTCTCTGCGAGTGATTTTTCAAGCTGGGCGATGACCTTCATCGACTGCGAGGAAGTGCAGCCCGTACCGCCGCAGACGAGAACCTGTTTGCGGTAGCCCGTCTTCTCGGCGAGCTTTTCGCCCTCTTCCCTGATGACGCGGCGCACCTGAATGAGGTCTTTTTTTGCGGCGCGGATTTCGTCTAACTGTTTCGTCGTCATTTTGTCTCCTCCCTGTATTTATCGAGAATGGGTTTCACCATCTCGGGCGTGAGTTTGCCGTAGACCTCGTCGCCGATCGTCATGACGGGCGCAAGCCCGCACGCGCCGACGCAGCGGCAGCTGTCGATGGAGAACAGTCCGTCCGCCGTGCATTCGCCGCACTTGATCCCGAGCTCGTTTTCCACTGCTTCGAGTACCTTGTCTGAGCCCTTTACGTAGCACGCCGTTCCGAGGCACACGCTGATGCGGTGCTTGCCCTTGGGATTTAAGGAGAACTGCGAGTAAAAGGTCACGACGCCGTACACTTCCGAGAGGGAAATGCCGAGTCCTTCGGCAATCTGTTTTTGCACGCTCATCGGGAGGAAGCCGTATATTTCCTGTGCTTCCTGTAAAATATGCATAAGGCATCCCGGAGTTTCGCGCGAAGATTCGATCACCGATTTGAGTTTGGCAGCCTGCTCAGGCGTGCCAATCGCTTGACATTGTTCCATAATCAACCTCCTAAGTTACCGTTTTTTGGAATCTTCGAAGAAAAAACGGCTCTCTGCGGCGCCTTTTTTTCGCCGCAACCGCAATTATAACATATTCACAAAACCACAGCAACCGTTTGAGGAAAAATGTAAAAACTTGTCGAAAAAGTATTTGAACAAACATAGTTTGTTTTCTTTGCACAGTTCTCAAAAAAGAATTTGACAACGCATGGTCTGTATGCTAAAATATTAGCCGATATTTCGTTAAGAGATGGATCATAAAAACTTCCGACGACAGTCGGGTTCCGGAGGAGATATGAAATTCGAAAAAGAAAAATTTTTAAGTGCGGTGAACGACATTCTCAGAGCGGACTACGCTGCGGAGATGGAGACCGCAACGAAGAAAGAGCTGTATAACGCCGTCTCGAAAGCTGCGATGGCGCTCGCGTTCGACGACTGGAAGAAGGAGAAAAAGTCCGATAAAAAGCGCTGCGGATATTTCTCGGCAGAGTTCCTGATGGGGCGCTCCATCTATTCCAATCTTCTCAACCTCGGCATTCTCGACGGGGCGAAAGAGGCGCTTAAAAGCATCGGCAAGGATTTAGGCGAGTTTGAAGAAGTGGAGGACGCCGCGCTCGGAAACGGTGGTCTTGGTCGGCTTGCGGCGTGCTATCTCGAGAGCGCGGCAAGCTCTTCGCTTCCCTTGGACGGCTACGGGATCCGCTATCGCTACGGGCTGTTCCGTCAGACGTTTGAGGACGGATTCCAGCACGAGGAAGGGGACGACTGGCTCAAGTGGGGCGACCCTTGGAGCGTCCGTATCGACCGCGATGCAGTCGTCGTCGAGTTCGCCGATCAGAAGGTGCTCGCAGTGCCCTACGATATGCCCGTCTTCGGATATAAAAACGGTGTCGTCAACACGCTCCGCCTGTGGAGCAGCGAGCCCGTAGACGCGTTCGACTTCGAGGCGTTCAACGACATGAAGGGGGAGCATACCGCAGAGGAGAACTTCCATGCAACGAAGATCACCGACGTGCTGTACCCCAACGACAATACGATGGCGGGCAAGATCCTGCGCCTTCGTCAGCAGTATTTCCTCGTGAGTGCATCCTTGCAGGATATTCTCGCCAAGGACAAGGCGAAGGGGAGAAAGCTCTCGGAGCTGGATAAGTATCACTGCTTCCAGCTCAACGATACGCACCCCGTCATCGCCATTCCCGAGCTTTTACGCCTTCTCAAAAACGAAGGGTTCTCCTTCGAAGAGGCGTTCTCGATCTGCTCCAAATGCTTCAACTTCACCAACCATACGATCATGGCGGAGGCGCTTGAAAAGTGGGACGCGCTCGCGCTCTCCGATCTTCTGCCCGATGTCTATCAGGAGATCGTGCACTGTCAGGAGCGGATGAGCGGCGAGGGGCTCGATCCTACCAAGTTCTTCATCATTCGCGACAACGTCATTCACATGGCAAACCTCGCCATCTACGTCGCGGCAAAGGTGAACGGCGTTGCCGAAATTCACACGAACATCTTAAAGACGGACACGTTCAAGGAATGGAACGAGCTCTATCCCGAGAAGTTCGTCAACATCACGAACGGCATTACGCCCCGCAGATGGCTGCTCCTCAACAACCCCGAGATGGCGAAGGAGATCGACGCGCGCATCGGCACGGAGTGGCATACCGATCTGAAAAAATTAAAGAATTTGAAGCCGTATATCAACGAAATGCTCCCCGCATTCACGCGTATCAAGGGGGAGAACAAGGCGAAGCTCGCGGCGTATATCAAGGAGCACGAAGGGGTGGAAATCCCGTCGCACTTCATCTTCGACGTGCAGGTCAAGCGTCTGCACGAGTATAAGCGGCAGCTCCTCAACGCGCTCTCCATTCTCTACTTCTATTACGGGATCAAGGACGGCACGATCGAGGATTTCCCGCCCACGGCGTTCATCTTCGGCGCGAAGGCTGCCCCCGGCTATTACATGGCAAAGGCGGTCATCAAGTTCATCAACGAGATCGCAAACCTCGTCAATTCGGATGCGGAAGTCGCGCCCTATATGCGCGTCGTGTTCGTACAGAACTATAACGTCTCCTATGCGGAAAAGATCGTGTGCGCGGCAGACGTCTCCGAGCAGATCTCCATGGCGGGTATGGAGGCTTCGGGTACGGGCAATATGAAGTTCATGCTCAACGGTACGGTCACCCTCGGCACGCTCGACGGCGCAAACGTGGAAATCTGCGAAGAGGCGGGCAGAGAGAACAACTATATCTTCGGCGCGACGGTGGAAGAGGTCGCACAGGTCAAGAAGTTCTACTGTCCGAGAGAGGTGCTTGAAAATACGATCGGGCTCAAACGCGCGTTGGAGACGCTTATCGACGGAACGTTCGAAGACGAGTCGGGCATGCTGCAAAAGCTGTACGAAAGTCTGGTCGCGGGCTTCTCGCCCGACCGGTATCTCGTGCTCTACGACTTTGCCGACTACGTGCGCGTCAAAGAGGAGCTCCTCCGCGACTATGGCACCGAGGAGTTCAATAAAAAGTGCCTTGTAAACCTTGCGTCCGCAGGAAAGTTCTCGGCGGATCGCTCGGTCAAGGATTACGCAAAATTAATTTGGAAGATCAAATAAAAACGCGTTTCGAAGGATTTGTTTTCCTTGCACCGTTATTTAGAAAAGGAAATCGGTACAACATAAAAGATTTTTCGAAAATCGATAAAAAATTATCGATTTTTACTTGACAAGGGTTTTCCGCTGTGATATAATCAAACCGTAAATGAATATTGCTTGCGTTCGCAAGCGGAGGGAGTAATTTGCGTGAGTGCGCGCGGAAGGCGCGCAGTGCGTAACGAACCGTCAGTACGGCAGGGAAATCTTGCTCGGGTAG
>CAMWQK010000105.1 GCA_947176445.1 uncultured Clostridia bacterium
CGATAAGACACAGACCCCCGGCGATTCGGTCACGTTCATCATGCTCAAAGAGCAGCTTCTCGGCGTGCTCGATACGCTCACCCCGCGCGAGGAGAAGGTGCTTCGGCTCCGCTATGGCATTGACGACGGCAAGCCTCGCACCCTCGAGGAGGTGGGCAAGGAGTTCAATGTCACGCGTGAGCGCATTCGCCAGATCGAGGCGAAGGCACTCCGAAAGCTCCGTCCCCCCAGCCGCAGCAAGAAGTTGCGCGATTTCTTGGATTGATGACAAGGCGCCTTCAAATCATCTGTTCGTATATCCCGAAGGGAAAGACGTTTGCCGACGTCGGCTGCGATCACGGCTATTGCGCCAAGTATGCGCTCGATAATGGGCTGTGCGAGGTCGCCTATATCACCGATATCAGCAAGGCGAGCCTTCAGAAGGCAGAGACGCTGTTAAAAGGCGAGATCGCGGCGGGCAAGTGCATTCCCGTCTGTTGCGACGGACTTTCGGGGCTTGACTGCGTGCCCGACTGCGTGCTCATTGCAGGTATGGGCGGCGAGGAGATCATACATATTCTGAGCGATCTCCCGCTTCCCGAGAAGTTCGTTCTGCAACCCATGAAGAATGCGGATAAAGTGCGCGCGTTTCTCATCGGGCGCGGCGCGAAGATTTCGACCGATCACACCTTTTACGACGGAAAGTATTACGATCTCATCGTAGGTGACGGTGCGGGCGGCGATACCTATTCCGACTGGGAGATCGCGTTCGGGCGGGATAATTTGAAAAATCCCTCGCCCGATTTTGCGAACAGGATGGAACACGACAGGGAAGAGTGTATCAAACTCTTGCAGAATACAAGTCTTTCGCGGGAGAGCCGCGAGGAAATTTTAGATCGGAAAAAACGGACGGAGGCGATCCTCAATGCAATTACACCGGATATATAGCGCGATCGACGAGCTCGCCCCGTTTTCGCTCAGCAGACAGTATTGCGAGAAGTACGGCGCGCACGATAACAGCGGGACCATCGTCGACTGCGGCGAGGAGATAGATAGCATTCTCTTCTCGCTCGATTGCTCCGCGGCGGCGGTAGAGCGCGCTAAGCAAATCAACGCAAACTGCATCGTCACGCACCATCCGGCAATTTATATGCCCGTCTCGCAGCTCTTGGCAACTGGCGAGGGCAAGAACGTACTTGCCTGTATCCGCGCAGGAATTTCGATTATCTCCGCGCACCTCAATCTCGACTGCGCGAAGGGCGGGATCGACGAAAGCCTGATGTTTGCGCTCGGCGGCAAGAATGCGGCAATCATGCACGAACTCACGGGCGGCGGCTACGGCAGGGTGTACGATGTTGAAAGGACGGACGCTGAGGCGTTTGCGGCGAAGGTGAAGGAGACGTTCAAGACGGAACGCGCAATGTTATACGGCAGCGGAAAAATCAGCCGCGTTGCGAGCTTTTGCGGCGCAGGGCTGGACGAGGATGCGATCGCGTTTGCCAAAGCGCAGGGCGCGGATCTCGTTGTCTCGTCCGACTTGAAGCACCATGTCATCTGTGCGGCGGTCGAGGCAGGACTTTGCATTCTCACGCTTCCGCACTACACGGCGGAAAATTACGGATTTTCCCGCTTCTTCTCGGCGTTTGTGAAAAAGACGGGCGCGAAGGCGCAGTTTTTCGAGGATAAACGGTTTATCTGACATAGAAATAAAATCAAAAGGAGTATACAGTTATGGCGGTATTGGACGAGTTATTGGAGTATCAGAAGATCGACGGCGAGCTTCGCAAAATCGAGCAGGAGGTTGCTGCGAGCGAAGAGCGCAAAAAGTATATGCAGGCAAAGAAATTCATGAATACGGCGGGCGAGAAACTCGACGCGCAGGACAACCGCGCCGTAGAGCTCAAAAAGGCGGCGCGCAATCTTGCAATGCGCTTTAAGCAGCTCAGCGAGGAGCTTGCCGACTATTCCGCGCTCGACGAGATGGTAGAGGAGGGCGGCGAGATCTCCTATTACAAAAAGAACGTGCAGACGCTTGCCGATAACCTGCGCGCGATCAAGGGCGAGCTGCAAAAGCTCGTGGGCGAGATCGAGAACGCGTGCGACGAGTACAAGCGCATGAAGGAACAGACCATCTCCATGCAGAAGCAGTATCGGGAATACAGCGAGAAATTCAAGGAAGTCAAGGAGTCGCGCGCGGCGGACGTGAATGCCATCAACAAGAAGCTTTCTGCGATCGCTGCCAAGATTCCCGCAGATATCCTTGAAAAATACACGGTCAAGCGCAAGGACATTTTCCCCGTCGTTGCGCCGCTCACGAACGGCAGATGTATCTGCGGCATGGAGTTCTCCATTGCGCTCCTCGGCAAACTGACGGGCGGGCAGGTCATCGAGTGCGAGCATTGCAGAAGGATCATCTACAACAAGTAGCCAAAGCTCGGGCGCGCGCATATCATGGAGCATGCAGAGTACGCTTGCGGTCGTCGCGCTTGGAACCATCAGAAAAAATGCACAGATCATCAAAGAATATGCGGAGGGGACACCGCTGATTGCCGTCGTCAAAGACGACGCGTATGGGCACGGCGCGGCTTATGTCGCACGCGCCCTCGTCGGCATTGCCTCCGCATTTGCCGTATCTACGGTGAACGAGGGCGTCGAGCTCCGCCTTGCGGGGATCGGCGAGGAAATCCTAGTATTTACGCCTCCGCTCGATAAGGACGAAGTATGCCGCGCGGCGGCGTACGATCTCACAGTGAGTATCACTTCGCCCGCCGCACTCAATCTCGTTCTGAAATCGGGCGAGCGGGTGCGGGCGCATATCGCGCTCGATACGGGCATGAACCGCTACGGCTTTCGTCGCGGCGCGCTCGATCGCGCGGTGAAGCTGTGCAAGCGCGGGGGGCTCGAAATCACGGGCGTGTATTCGCACCTTTACAGCCCCGAGGACGCGCACGAGACGAAAATTCAGCGTCTACGCTTTCAGGACGGCGCGGCAGTCGTGCGGGAGGCGTATCCCGAAGCGGTGCGGCACCTTGCCGCGACGGGCGGCGTGCTCGCGGGAAAAGAGAATTATTTTGACGCCGTTCGCGTGGGGATCGGCTTATACGGCTATCTCCCGCACGGCTTTGTAAATGATATCGGTATAAAGCCTGCCATGCGGCTGTACGCGACGGTCGCCCACAACGGCAAGTTCTCGGGCGGCGGCGTGGGGTATGCCAAGGCGGACAAAACATACGGCAATCTTCACACGCTGAGAATGGGCTACGGCGACGGGTGTTTCCGATCGGAGCTCAAGGGCGCGGTGGGGAAGCTGTGCATGGATGCGCATCTTTGCGAGGGCAAGGGCGTGTTCGGCAGAAGAAAACTCGTCATCGGCGACGCGTCGGAGTACGCCGCGCGGCTGAATACGACGGAATATGAGGCGTTGCTCCGCATGGGACGGAGCGCGGAGAAACGGTATGTGCCAATCGGCGGAAGAAAAACGCAGCCTTCGGGAGCAATTTAAGGAGAGGCGAAAGACGCTTGTCTCACAGGAAAAAGACGGGGAAATCGCGCAGCGATTTCTCTCGTCCGAGCTTTTCACGCAGTATCATAGCTTTTTCGTCTATCTCTCGATCGGGAGCGAGGTGCATACACGGGAAATCATAGAGCGCCTTTTGGCGGCGGGCAAGCGGGTGTGCGTGCCGCGCGTTGTGGGGCGGGAGATGACCTGCGTGCCGTACACGGAGACGCTCGAGAAGGGCGCGTTCGGAATCATGCAGCCGAAGGGCGGAGAGGAGTGCGAGTGTGAAGTCGCGCTCGTGCCGCTCCTTGCCGTGGACAGGCAGGGTGTGCGCCTCGGCTATGGCGGGGGATACTACGATAGATATTTTGCAAAGCATCCGAACGTGTTGCGCGTGGGGCTTGCCTACGGCGGACAAGTTACCAACCGTTTACCGAGGGAAGAGACGGATTGCAGTCTGCACGCGCTCATCACAGAGGACGGGATATGCTACTTTTCATAATAGGCAAAGTGAAAATGCGCGGCGATTGACTTGACAGGTCGACCGCCGCGCATTATAATAGAGAGAAGAATAATGCGGGAGGATTCGTGCATGTCGGAAAAGAAAAATCAAACAGACGGGATCTCGGGCGCAAAGCGTTTCTGGCGGTTGCAGGGCGCGTGCGCATACCGTGCACTCACGCCCTATCTCATGTATCTCGTCATGGGCATTCTCATGCTCGCATGCCAGTTCATCTCGAACGCCGCCGCGAAGTACGTGTTGAGTATTATTTGCATTATCGGCGGCATGCTGTATAACGTC